>NZ_AZXX01000062.1:0-276358 GCF_000512995.1 Lachnoanaerobaculum sp. MSX33
TCTAGCGACCTACCTGAATATCGGACGGGCAGCCCTATTCGCTTCGGTCTTGCTTTGGATGGGGTTTACACTGTCCCCATATGTTACCATATGAGCGGTAGTCTCTTACACCACCTTTTCACCCTTACCTTTCGGCGGTTGTTTTCTGTTGCACTTTCCTTGGAGTCGCCTCCACCGGATGTTATCCGGCATCCTGCCCTATAAAGCCCGGACTTTCCTCACATTTGTGCGACCGTCTGTTTTACTAAAAGATACTTTAACATCCGGGAAAAGATTTGGCAAGGTAAAATTATACCATAACCACATTCCTTTTGTACGGATTACAAAGCTTTTCACCGTATTTTTCAAAGTGAATCGAATTATATAAAAAATCTGAATAAATATTATTTTCAAATATTTTAAGACTAGCAGGACTTAATATATCCCCTGCATTACTTACCTTACTGATAATCGGAAGCTCACTTCTTTTTTTCAGTTCCGAAAGCAGATCGCCTGCATCCTCTCTGAAACCTAAAAGCATCGGATAGGCGGCCATATTTTTTTCCGCCTTTATTTCTTCCAATAATTTCTTTTTATGATTTAAAAGCAAATGAAAAATTGCTCTGCTTATTCGGGTGTATGTGAAGTTCTTACTTTTAAGCTTCAAAATAAAATCACTGTAGTTTTTATTTTCAAGTTCAAATATATTTTTTTCTACAGTATTTGCAAGCTCTTTTGTGACATCACAGTAATCCAATAAATCTTCACACTTATAAAGCTTTTCCAATATGCTTCTTTGTACTGTAAATAAAAAATCATCATCAAGCACAGGCTTACTTTTTCTAAATAAATCTATATTTACCTCGGGTATGGCAGTTTTTATGCTTTCCATAAATATATCCGAGTTTGATTCACTGACAAGCTTTCTGATGGCTGTAGCCGATGAAAACTTGCTCTCCTCTATTTCCTTTTCATGGTAGCCACTTCCGCTTCTACTGATTATAACAGGATGAATATCAGCATTACTTAGTCTTATATTTTTTAGATATTCGATTGCAAGTATATTATTGGGAGAAGAAAGTATATTCTCTATCTCAGTAATATCTTCCCTCTCCTGTTCTTTCAATGCCTCTATTATCGCATTATGCCTTGCTTTGGCATAGTTTAACCCCTCTGCCATATGTTTTTTTACAGCAAGTTCCTGCTCTTTATCAGTTAAAACTTTTGCTACAGTATCAAGAAGTTTGTAATTATCATTTTCTGCACCGAATGATATAAAGTCCACGCCAAGTATTTTTAAAAGACTTATTCCAAATCCCGCAAAATCATTTGCACTTGCACCGCTAAACAGAGCCGGAATTTCAAAAACCGCATCAATTCCGGCATTTAACGCCATATTCGTTCTTATACTTTTATCAAATATAGCCGGTGCTCCTCTTTGTACATAATTTCCGCTCATAATTGCAATTATATAATCGGCACCTGAAATTTCTTTTGCTTTCTTTATTTGATACTCATGTCCGTTGTGAAAAGGATTATATTCCGCAATAATCCCCAATATCTTCATATTTAAATCACATCACTCATATCATATAGTCCTGCAGTCTTGCACTGTAAGAATTTAGCTGCGGATATCGCACCGTTTGCAAAGATTTTTCTGGAATAAGCTCTGTGACTTAATGTTATAACTTCATCTTCACCTGCAAAGATCACATCATGATCTCCGACTATTGTACCGCCTCTTACAGCCGAAAGCCCTATCTCATCAGATCTTCTAGGCTCATGTCTTTTGCTTCTGTCATAGGTATAAGTAAGCTTCTCATCCATATTTTCATTTACCGCATCCGCAAGTAAAATAGCCGTACCGCTCGGTGCATCAAGTTTTCTTCTGTGATGAGCTTCCACTATCTCTATATCAAAGCCTGCAGCTCTAAGTGTTGGAGCTATCTGTGTCAAAACTTTAGATAATGTGTTTATACCCAATGACATATTTGCAGAGCGAAGTATTGCCGTGTTTTTTGAAAGTTCATTGATTCTTCCGATTTGTTCCTCGCTTAGTCCTGTGGTACAAATAACGGCAGGTATCTTTTTTTCTTCAATAAAATCCAGAAGATTATCCACAGCCTTCACTGAAGCAAAGTCAATTACGGCATCCGCCTCTATATCTATCTTTCTTATATCATCAAATACAGGAAATCCCAAGTCCACATCTGTATTTAAGTCAACTCCCGCCACTATTTCAACAGTAGAATCCAAAGCTATAAGCTCGCTGACCACCTTGCCCATGGCTCCGTTTGCACCGTTTAATATTATTTTAGTCATTATAATATACCGTACTCCTTCATAGCCTTAGCCAAAGCATCCTCATGTGCCTTTTCCATCTGTGTAAGAGGAAGTCTAAGCGGTCCTACATTCTTTCCCTGTAAGTTCATTGCAGCCTTTACAGGTATAGGATTTACCTCTGTAAACAAATTCTCTACAACATCAAGAGCCTCTATCTGCATCTTTCTTGCCTTTACAAAATCACCGTCAAGTGCGGCCTGACACATATCATGTGTCTGTCTTGGAGCTACATTTGATAAAACTGATATAACTCCTTTTGCTCCGATACTCATAAGCGGAACAACCTGGTCGTCATTTCCTGAATACATATCTATCTCAGGGCAGAGTCTCAAAGTCTTTATTGCATTTGAGAAGTTTCCGCTTGCCTCTTTTACACCGACTATATTAGGTACATTATTTACCAGGTATGCAATAGTCTCAGGCTCGATATTTACTCCTGTTCTTCCCGGAATATTGTAAAGCACAACAGGAATATCTATTGCATTTGCTATTGCACTGAAATGCTGTATTAGTCCTTTTTGTGTAGCTTTATTGTAATAAGGTGAAACTACAAGCACACCGTCAGCACCGTATTCCTGTGCTTCTTTTGAAAACTCCACTGCTGTTTCCGTAGAATTTGAACCTGTACCTGCAATTACCGGAATTCTTTTGTTTACTATCTCAATTGTTCTCTTTATAACATCTAAATGTTCTTCTACTGTAAGAGTTGAAGCTTCACCTGTTGTACCGCATGCAATAATACAGTCCGTACCGCCTGCTATCTGCTCCTCAAGTATTTCCTCCAATTTATTATAATTTACACTACCGTCTTCATTCATAGGTGTAATAAGTGCAACACCTGCTCCTTCAAATATAGCCATAAATGACCTCCTAACTGTTTTGTCTTTTCTTTCTGATACTTATTGCGTCTGAACCTACATATCTCGCTTCTGTTTTTGAGTATGCAAACTTTTGCGAACTGTATAGTCCGTAATAGCCTGATAAAACGAAACTGACTCCCACTACTATAGCATAATAATTAAGTCCAAGGCTACCGCAAAATTCTATTCCCATAAAAATCGAGGCTATCGGACAGTTGGTTACTCCGACAAAGCATGCAATCATTCCACATACAGTACATAGCTCATAAGGAAGTCCGAACAGCTTTGCAAAAGCACCTCCGAAGGTTGCTCCTATAACAAATGTCGGAACTATTTCTCCACCTTTAAAACCTCCTCCAAGGGCTACCGCAGTAAAAAGTATTTTCATAAGAAATGCTTCATATCTCACATCTCCTTCCATACTTCTTTCTATCAGCCAGAATCCGCCTCCGTTGTAATCTCTGCTTCCCGAGATTACAGTTAATATTATAAATAAAATTGATGCAACTACAATCCTAATATAATGATTTTTAAAATATTTTTTATAAAGATCTGCACTTTCATGCATCACTACGGAAAACAATATCGCCACCGTTGCGCTTAAAGCCGCAAGCAATATCATAAATAATACCATCTTAAGGCTCCACTCCGGTGCGTTTTGCAATATAAATTTCTCTTCAGGTGTATGTAAAAGTCCTGCAATATATACTGCAACATATGATGAAAGTATACATGGAATAAGTGCCGCATGATACATTACACCTACGCTGAATATTTCCATACTGAATATTGATGCTGTAATCGGTGTTCCGAAAAGTGCCGAAAAGCATGCCGCCATTCCGCACATTATTGCAATATTTATATCGGCCTTATCTGAAAATCTGCTCTGTCCAAGCTTTAATCTTCTTCCGATAAAACTTCCTATACTTCCGCCTATCTGCAATGCCGCACCTTCTCTTCCTGCACTTCCTGAAGTCAAATGTGTAAGAAATGATGATATATAAATAGCCGGAGCCATCTTTAAAGGCAGTCTTTCTCCCGAGGAGATTGAATCAATTACATAGTTGGTGCCTCTCGGATTGTCGGCATGTATAAAATGATAAAGTGCCGCAATCAAAAGTCCCGCTATAGGCATAAGGTAAAGTGTATAGCTGTGACTTCTCCAGATTCTTGTCGCCAAATCTATGGCATGTCCGAAGCTTGAGCCCGCAACACCGACAACTACGCCTATTATAACTGAAACTATCCCCCATTTTATGCAATAGATTATATTGGTTTTAAAATGAAATTTATCTAAAAATCCCCTGAAATCTACATTTACTTTTCCATCAAGCATTATAAGTTCCCTTACTCCTTACAAGTTTAGGTCTGTACCCCTCTTTATTCAATCTTTCAACTATCTGTTTCTTATGCTCCGTTCCGTAAGCTTCAATAGTAATTCTAAGCTCTACTGCCGCATTTCTGTTTATACTTATAAACTGATTATGCTCAAGCTTTATAACATTTCCTCTCTCACTTGCCAAAAGGTCTGCTACCTTTGCAAGTTCACCCGGCTTATCAGGTAAGAGCACTGAAACGGTAAATATTCTGTCTCTTTCTATAAGTCCGTGTTGTATCAAAGATGCCATTGTTATAACATCCATATTTCCGCCACTCAATATTGAAACAATCTTTTTACCCTTTACATTCAGATGCTTCAGTGCGGCAACGGTAAGTAGACCTGAGTTTTCAACTATCATCTTATGATTTTCCACCATATCAAGGAATGAAACTATCAGCTCGTTGTCATTGATAGTTATAATATCATCTATATTTTCTTTAACATAATTAAAGAGCTTATCTCCCGGTGTCTTTACCGCGGTTCCGTCTGCAATTGTATTTGCAGATTCTAAAGTCACTATATGACCTTCTTTTATAGATGCTTTCATACATGCCGCATTTTCAGGCTCTACACCAATAACATGTATATTCGGATTCAACATCTTTGCAAGTGTTGCCACTCCTGCACATAAGCCGCCTCCGCCTATCGGTACAAGTATATAGTCTACAGTAGGAAGTTCTTTGATTATTTCCATCGCAATACTTCCCTGTCCTGTAGCAACTGTCAAGTCATTGAAGGGATGTACAAAGGTTGCTCCGCTCTCTTTAGCGTACTCCATAGCCTTTGCTGCGGCCTCATCAAATACATCCCCGTAAAGCTCCACATTTGCACCGTAGTTTTTTGTTCTGTTTATCTTTATAAGTGGTGTTGTGGTAGGCATAAACACCGTAGCCTTTATTCCTGCAAGTTTTGCGGCATATGCCACTCCCTGTGCATGATTACCTGCGGATGCCGTTACAATTCCTTTTTCCTTTTCTTCTTCAGATAAAGTAGATATCTTATAGTATGCTCCTCTTACCTTGTATGCTCCTGTATACTGCATATTTTCAGGCTTGAAAAACACTTTATTTCCTGATTGCTCTGAAAAAAACTCACTGAAAACCAGCTTGGTTTCCGATGTAACTCTTTGTACCAGCTCGCTGGCTTCTTCAAATTTTTCTAATGTAAATTCCTTCATGATTGCCTCGATTCTATTTTGCATAATTTGTAACAGCTTTTTTATTACTCATTACTAAACAGTGCATCTACAAATTCCTGTGAATCGAACTTGTGTAAATCGTCTATTTTCTCCCCCACACCGATATACTTTACCGGAATTGAAAGCTCCGCCTGTATTGCTACGGCGATACCTCCCTTTGCGCTTCCGTCAAGTTTTGTCAGTATAATTCCTGTTATATTCGCGGCTTCATTAAATACCCTTGCCTGTTCAAGTGCATTTTGTCCTGTAGTACCGTCAAGTACCACCAATGTCTCTCTGTATGCATCCGGATATTCTCTCTCAATTATTTTATTTATCTTTTTCAGCTCTTCCATAAGATTTTTCTTATTATGAAGTCTTCCTGCCGTATCGACTATCATTACATCGGTATTTCTTGCCACTGCGGCTTTGCAGGCGTCAAATACCACCGCTCCCGGATCCGAACCCTCATTTTGAGCTATTATATCCACACCGGCTCTCTTTGTCCATTCCTCAAGCTGCTCTATTGCCGCGGCTCTGAAAGTATCCGCTGCTACCACAAGTACTTTTTTTCCGTCTTTTTTAAGCTGGCTTGCAAGCTTTCCAACAGATGTGGTCTTTCCTACGCCGTTTACACCTATAACAAATACTACGGATTTTCTGTTTTCAAATTCATAAGCATTTTCACCCAGATCCATTCTTTGCTTTATAGTCTCAATAAGCACATCTTTACACTGTGAAGGTGAGGTAAGATGTTCTTCTTTTACTCTTTTTCTAAGTTCTTCTATGATATCTGTAGAAGCTCTGATACCGATATCACCCATAATAAGGGTCTCTTCAAGCTCCTCATAAAAGTCCTCATCTATTACATCATATCCCAGAAAGACATTTTCTATTCCGCTTACAACGGCATTTCTTGTCTTTGTAAGGCCTTCTACAAGCCTCGAAAAAAATCCTCTTTTCTTTTCTTCCATATAAAACTCCTAATTATCAAGTTCATTCTCTATAAGATTTACTGAAACAAGAGTTGAAACTCCTTTTTCCTGCATAGTAATTCCGTAAAGCCTGTCTGAAGATACCATAGTACCACGTCTATGTGTAATTACTATGAATTGTGTATGATCTGTCAGCTTATGCAAATACTTTGCAAATCTGTCTACATTTGAATCATCCAAAGCGGCCTCTATCTCATCAAGAAGTGCAAATGGAGAAGGCTTAAGGTTTTGTATTGCAAAAAGAAGTGCAATAGCTGTGAGCGCCTTCTCACCTCCTGAAAGCTGCATCATATTTTGAAGTTTCTTTCCCGGCGGCTGTGAAATAATTGCAATACCCGCTTCAAGCATATCATCCTGCTCTTCAAGTACCAACTTACCGCTACCGCCACCAAAGAGCTCCTTAAATACTTCATCAAATTCTTTGGCTATTTCTTCAAACTTTTCAGCGAACTGCTTTTTCATAGCAATATCAAGCTCTTCAATAATCTTTATCAAAGTTTCTTCAGCTTCCAAGATATCCGAATGCTGCTTTTTCATAAGCTCATATCTTCCCGAAACTTCATTGTAATCTGAAATGGCATTTACATTTACATTACCGAGAGCTTTGATTTTTGATCTGAGTTCCTGTATCTTTGCTCTGATATCATTTAAACTCATACCTGTATCGGTCTTCAGCTCCAAAGAAGAATTATATGTGAGTTCATATTCATTCCACATATAATTTGTTCGCTCAGAAATTCTTTCTTCGGATTTTTCTATCTGACCTCGCAGTCTATAGATATCTCTGTCAAGAAGTGAAACTCTGTCACTGTAAATATCTCTGTTTTCAAATATCTTATTCTGTGACTTACTTTTTGTTTCCTTGATTTCACTAAGCTCTTCTTCTTTTTTCTTAAACTCCTCTATTTTTTGAGCAAGTTCCTCTCTTGCCCTTTGCTCTTCTTCAATTCTTTGATGTTTCTCGGTTATATTTCTTATGATATCTTCAGCCTTACCCTTAAGTCCCGATTTCTCGGCTATAAGAGCATCCATATCCGCTTTTGTTCTGTTTACATTTTCATCGCTGAATTCAAGTCTCTGTGATATATTTGCATATTCAAGCTTTGAAGAATTAAGTCTTTCAACCACAGTTTCTCTTTTGCTTCTATGACTTTGAATTTCTTTTTCGATATTTTCAATATCTTTTCCGACTTTTCCAAAGTCCTCGCCTACATTAAGAAGTGTATTATCAAGCCTCTTAGTCTCATTTTCTATTTCCGTAAGTTCATTATCGATATTTTCAAAATCTGTCTGAACAGAAACAGATGAAGCCTTTAATTCATCAAGCTTTTCTATAAGACTGTTTCTTCTATGCTCTATATTATTTTTTTCAATAATAAGTTCCTGGCTCTGCACTCTGTTTTCTTCAAGTTTTGCATTTATGGAATTTCTCTCGACCTTGAAAGCTTCCACCTTATCATTTGCCTGTGTATAATTTTTTAAAAGCTCCGATATTTCGGCTTCAAGTTCGTCTATTTCACGCTTTCTACCAAGCAGATTTCCTGCACCTTTAAAAGCACCACCGCTTATAGAACCTCCCGGGCTTAAAGACTCACCGTCAAGTGTAACAACTCTGTACTCATATCTGAATTTCTTTTCAAAAGCAATCGCATTATCAATGTTGTCGATAACAACAATCTTTCCAAGCAGGCTTCCTACAAGGTTTACATAGGCACTGTCAAACTCCACAAGCTCCGATGCTATTCCTATAACACCTTTTTCTTTTAAAAATTCTTTATTTGAAAATGCTGAATTTCTGACTGAGGACAGTGGCAGGAATGTGGCTCTTCCGTATTTATTTTTCTTAATATAGTCAATAAGAATCTTTGCAGTGTTCTCCGAATCTGTAACTATATTCTGAATTCTTCCTCCAAGAGCCGTTTCTATGGCAATTTCATACTTTTGTGACGCCTTGATAATATCGGCAACAACTCCATGAATGCCGCCGATTCTGTCTCTGGTCTCCATAATCTTTTTTATGGAATTTCCATAGCCTTCATATCTTTCGGCAATATTTTTCATCGAAGTAAGTCTTGCGGATTCTCTTTGGTATTTAATCTGCAAGTCCGATGCCACCTTTGCAAATCTTGTTATCTCCGTATGAATTGCTTCATTCTTGTTTTCAAGCTCTTTTTTTGCCGCATTGACTGTGTCTATAGAAGCATTTATCTCTGAAAGATTTTTATCCTCTTCTTCAATCTTTATCTCTAAAGTATTTTGGCCTGTTTTACTCTCCAAAAGTCTCTGTGTCATTTGAGATTTTCTAAGTCTAACCTGCTCAAGGATACCTTTATACCTTTCCTTCTTTGCTCTAAGATCGGCATTCTTTGAGTTGAACTCTTCTGAAGCATTTTTTAAATCTTCAAGTCTTTTTGTGAGCTCATTGATATTTTTATCAATATTTTCAAGTTCTTCAAAAACACTGTTTTCTTTTTCGCGCGCTTCATTTAAAAGCTTTTGTAAAGAATTCTTTTCCTCTTCAAGTTTATCAAGTTCTTTTTGCTTTTTTTCTATATCACTGTCTATATTTTCGCCTCTTGATGCAAGATTTTCATTATTCCTGTTTTCGGAATTTATCTGCTCCTTTAAGATTTCAATATGTGAAGTGATTTCCTGCAATGTAATACTTGTAGTACTTCTGGTATTTCTTAATTCATCCAGCTCTTCATCTATCTTTTTTAAATCTGCAGTGATATTTTCATAGTCCTGCTTCGATCTTTCAAGTGAAGCTTTTGCATCGTTTAAATCATCTGAAAGAAGTTTTTCTCTCTTCTTATATTCATTCAGATTCTGAGTTATGCTGTTATACTCCATTATGTAGCTGTTTACGTCAAAGGTTTTCAGTTCTTCACGCAATGCTAAAAACTCTTTGGCAACCTTTGCCTGTCTTTCAAGAGGACCTACCTGTTTTTCAAGCTCTGTAAGAATGTCGTTTACTCTCACAAGGCTTTCTCTCTCAGACTCCAGTTTTTTTAGAGCCAGACCTTTTCTTCTTTTAAACTTTGTGATACCTGCCGCCTCGTCAAAAAGTTCTCTTCTTTCTTCAGGCTTTCCGTTGAGTATCTTATCTACCTGTCCCTGTCCTATAATGGAATATCCGTCCTTACCTATACCTGTATCAAAGAAAAGCTCACTGATATCCTTCAACCTGCAGGCTGAACCGTTTATCATATACTCGCTTTCTCCGGATCTGAAAAGCCTTCTTGAAACCGTAACTTCTTCAAAGTCTATATCAAGCTTATGGTCGGAATTGTCCAAAGTAATTGCAACATAGGCAAATCCAAGCGGTTTTCTAAGCTCGGTACCTGCAAATATGACATCCTGCATATTTCCGCCTCTGAGCTGCTTTGCACTCTGTTCACCAAGTACCCATCTTACCGCATCCGAAACATTACTTTTTCCTGAGCCGTTCGGGCCTACAATACCGGTTATTCCATTGTGAAAATCAAATACAATTTTATTTGCAAAGGATTTGAATCCTTGAATTTCAATACGTTTTAAATACATCCTTCAATTTTCCCCAATTTTTTTAGCGCTTCATAGGCTGCCGCCTGCTCCGCCGACTTTTTGCTTACACCTTCTCCCATTCCTATTGTTTTACCGTCAATTTTTACCGCAACTACGAATTTTTTCAAATGATCTGGCCCCTCTTCAGATATCGGGGTATACTCTACAGATTTTGAGTCCTGTGATTGAATCACTTCCTGTAATATAGTCTTGCTATCATAAAAGAAGACTTTATTTTCGTATTCATTCAGAATGAATTTTAAAATCACCTCTTTTGCATTAGCAAAACCACCATCTAAATAGATGCTGCCAATGAGTGCCTCAAATGCATCACTTATAATGCTCGGCCTCATCCTTCCGCCTGTATGTTCCTCGCCTTTTCCAAGCTTTAAAAACTTACTGAGTTTTATATTTTTGGCACAGTCCGCCAAAGCCGCTTCACAGACAAAACCGGCTCTTATTTTTGTAAGCTCACCCTCAGGTTTATCTGGGTAGACTCCATAGAAAAATTCACTGCTTACAAGCTCCAAAACGGCATCCCCCAAAAACTCTAGTCTTTCGTTTGATCCGTTTTTCCCCAGCTGATGCTCATTTGCATATGAACTGTGTGTAAGCGCCTGATTTAAAAGCTCTTTATTCTTATACTCATATCCTAATAATTCCTGTAATTCATTTAAATTATTATTCATACAAACCCTCTACTATTTCTAATTTTACAAAAGAGGCTATTATCATTAGATTGAATATTATGCTTCTTATTTTACAATCCTTGTAGCGTTTAACACTTTCGCAAAGCGAGACAGGATTCAGCAGTCGAGGACCTGTTTGAGTGCAGTTCGCTGCTCTTCAAGCGAACAAACGAGTTCCGCAGACTGCGTAAAATCCTGCGAAGCTTTAAGAAAGTGTTGCGATTAGGATTGTAAAATATAAGCGATAATAACTCATAATGGTTAATAGCCTCATTATCTTTCATCAAGGAGTCAGTTACCGGTTGCCTTCTTTATTTCTTCTACCGCATCATTTACAGTATGAATATTCTCTGCAACTTCCTGAGGTATCTCAAGCTCAAATTCTTCTTCAATTCCTGTAATAATCTCAAACAGGTCAAGTGAATCGGCTCCCAAATCGTCTACAAAAGCTGAATTAAGCTCAATTGTACTCTCATCAATATTTAAAACCTCAGCGATAATTTTCTTTAATTTCTCAAACTCCATTTTTTTCTCCATTCTAATTCTTTGTCATTTTTTCTCTTATAATATCACTCAAAGCTTCTTCTTTAAAGCTCTTGCATTGTAAAATTGAATTACAAATTTCATTTGCCTTTGAATTACCATGTGCTTTTACCACAAGGCCGTTCAAACCAAGTAAAGGCGCTCCGCCGTATTCACTTGCGTCAAAAGACTTTAATGTCTCTTTTAATGATGATTTTATCATCATTGCACCTATCTTTGTAAAGACATTTTTCATCAAAGCATCTTTTATCTTACCAAGCAGTGTAGAACCCAGGCCTTCATAAAGCTTAAGTATAACATTACCTACAAATGCCTCACAAACTATAATATCGGCACCGCCCTTAGGTATCTCTCTTGACTCTACGCTGCCGATGAAGTTGATATCGTCACATTCTTTCAAAAGCGGCATGGTCTCTTTTACAAGAGCATTTCCTTTTTCTTCCTCGGCACCTATATTTACAATGCCGACTCTCGGATTTTTTATACCTATTACTTTTTCCATATACAAGGAACCTATTCTGGCAAACTGAACCAGATGTTCAGCCCTTGCATCCACATTTGCACCGCAGTCTATAAGCAAAGACACTCCTTTTTCCGTAGGAATAAGCGGCGCCAATGCAGGTCTGAGTATTCCCTTAATCCTGCCTACTATAAGCTGTCCGCCTACAAGAACGGCTCCTGTGCTTCCGGCGCTTACAAATCCGTCCGCCTTACCTTCCTTTACAAGGTTCATTCCCACTACTATTGATGAATCTTTCTTTGCTCTGATAGCCGCTACAGGTGCTTCCTCATTTGTTATTACCTCAGATGCGTAAACCGCACTGCATCTGTCCTTATACTCTTCGGTTATCTTCCCCTCTAAAACCTCCTTCTTACCGACTAAAATAACATTAATGTCTTTATCTTTCTTTAAGGCATCAAACGCCCCTTTTATTATTTCTTCGGGTGAATAATCTCCACCCATTGCATCTAATGCAACTGTAACCATAACACACCTCGAAAGTAAGTTTTACTTTGATACCATTGTATCATATATGAATAGAAAAATATTCGCAATATGAAATTATTAATATAGAAAATATTTTTATTATATTTGGTATAACCTGTATTTATAGTCTAATAATTTGTCCGTCAAATCTTTAATGCCGTAAACTCATTATCACGCCAAAGATATACCGCATTTGCACCTGAGAGTTTCTTTCTGACAATTCTTCCCTTTTCTTCCAAAGCTTCCCCCTCTTTGCCGAGAGGTGTAATTACCCTGTTGTCTTCTATGATACACTCCACATCATCATGATACAGATTCTGCAAATAAACTTTATAAGAATTTATTTTTTCAAAATCATTTTCATTTTCTTTATCAACTATAAGATATACCATATCATTCCCGTCCTATAGCAAGAGTCATGCCGCCTTTTGCCGTTTTTCCCAGTATCAGATTATTACACTGTATAAGAACCGATCTTTCACATACATTCCCTACACCTACAGTCTGTTTTACAAAATCGGACTCGTTAAACTCTCCTTCAACCTCGTTTAGTTCATCCTTTGAAAAAGTATTAAAAGGAACCGAGAGTCTTTTGCTAAGTTCTTTGATTGCATTTTCATCTTTCTTTATATCAATGCTGCCTACCGCCTTCACTGCTCTTATATCAATGCCTTCTTCTTTCATTACTTCATTTACAAAATCCCACATTTTTTGTGTATCCGTATTTTTTTTACATCCTACACCAAGATATATATCCTTGGGTATAAGAGTCAGTACATTGTCATCATAAGTTCTGTCGGTAATCCTTACCTTTAACTCACAGTCCGCATTTAAAGGATTCAATTTCTTTTTGATATCTTCCACATTTATGCTGTCAATATCACTGTCAATATCCACCGACTTTTTATCAAGCAATGCGGCACTCACATCCTTTGCAAGTTTTCTTGATGAGATTATTAAATTATGCTTTTTTGCAAATACATCCACCGCAAATGTGTCGTTTATATCGGTGGCTGTAGTAATAATAGGAGTGGCACCAAGTGCCCCTCCTATATATTCCGCCAACTCATTGGCACCACCCACATGTCCTGAGAGCAGAGATATCACATATCTTCCAAGCTCATCTATAACCAGCACCGCAGGATCGCTAAATTTATCTTTTACATATGGTGCAATGCTTCTTATCGCAATCCCTGTAGCTCCGACAAAAATAATTGCATCATCACTGAAATGCCTCTTTACGGTTTCTTTCAAGTCCGTAAAGGCTTTCATTCTACTGTCTGAAATATACTTTGACATTGTATATGATGAAACATTGTTATTCTTCAATATATCCATCAATCTGATATTTACATCTTTACCATTTTTTGTAAATGAAAAAACAGTTATATTCATATCTTTTATAATCCGTATGTATATGTTTCGGTTTCGGTTTCCCTGCTTTCAGGTTTCTTTAAGCAGAAAATAACAAGCAAAATAACAGCCGGAATAACCATTGCATATGATATACGGTTTATGGACGTATTTACCAAATCGGTATTAAGAGCCGGAGGCAGATTTCCGATTGTATTGTTTACCATATGTATAAAAATCGTGTAAAAAATATTTCTTGTCTTGTAGTAAATAAGTCCCATAATACAGCCCATTATCGCTGTATACACGCTCTGAACAAAGATCATATGCCAGATACCGAATAATACTCCGGATACAATTATTGCAAACCACGGACTCTTTGTTATTCTCTCAAGTGAGTTGAAAATGAGCAGTCTGAAAAGTATCTCTTCAACTATAGGTCCTATAATTGATATTGAAAGCAATGACCAGATATATGCTCCGGACTCCAAATCGTCATATACTCCTGAAAAATACTCCACATTCTTTGCTATAAAAGGTATTGATACCAAAAATCTGTCAACTATTTCAAACCAAAGACCTGCTATACCATAGAATGCAAATCCCATTACAATACAGAAAATAAACCCTTTTACAAATCCAAGCTTAATTCCTTTTTCATGCTTCTTAACTATAAATATAGCCAATATCAGATAGATAACAATAAGTACCACCGATATCAATGTATCTACAAAAGCATTTATGCTCGGCAAAAGCGCATCAGGTACTATCATATATTTTACATCCAGATAATTAAATCCTCTGAATATAACATCACTTAGCCACTCATAGCTAAGATATAAAAGTGCAACTACAATGCACCAAAATACTACATTTTTATAATTTCTCTTCATACATCTCCTTATTTTTTCCGTTAAAAAGGTCGCAGATGAAAACACCTACGACCTTGTATAAACTAAAGTATTTATTATTCTTCAACAGACTCTGAAGTTCTTGCGTTCTCTTTCTCAAGCTCTTCATTTGCCTGTGTCAAAGCCTTGATACTTAATGAGATCTTCTTGTCTGCCTCATTGAACTCAACGATAACAGCCTCAACCTCATCTCCTACCTTAAGCACATCTGAAGGTTTTTCAACATGGTCATGTGAAATCTGAGATACATGCAACAATGCATCAACACCGTTTGAAATCTCAACGAATGCTCCGAAATCTGTCATTCTTGCAACTTTACCCTTAACAACATTACCACGTGCGAACTTCTCTTCAGCGTCAAGCCATGGATTTTGATCAGGGAACTTCATTGAAAGTGCGATCTTCTCACCTGAGATATCCTTAATGAAGGCTGTAACGGTATCACCTGACTTAAATACCTTCTTTGGATTCTCTACTCTACCCCAGCTCATCTCTGAGATATGTAAAAGACCGTCTGCACCACCAAGGTCAACAAATGCTCCGAAATCTGTAACATTCTTTACTGTACCTTCAATTACATCACCCGGTGTTATCTTCTCAAATAAAGCCTTCTTCTGCTCTTCCTTCTTAGCTACAAGAAGCTGCTTTCTGTCACCGATGATTCTTCTTCTCTTAGGATTGAACTCTGTGATAACGAACTCAATCTCTGTATCCTTATATTTAGATAAATCTCTTTCAAATGTATCTGATACAAGTGATGCAGGTATAAATACTCTTGCATCCTCTACCACTACACTGAGACCACCCTCAACTACCTGTACAACTTTTCCTGTAAGAACCTCATGGTTGTTGAAAGCATCCTCAAGCTTCTTATTACCTCTATCTTGAGCCAATCTCTTGTATGAGAGGAGAACCTGACCTTCTCCGTCGTTTATCTTTAAGACTTTTGCTTCCATGTCATCACCGACATTTACAACTGTTCTTAAATCTAAACCGTTGTCATTACTATATTCACTTCTTGTGATGATACCATCTGACTTAAATCCGACATTAAGAATGATCTGATCTTCCTTAACATCAATTACCTTACCGTTGACAACTTCTCCCGTGTGTAGAGTCTTGAATGACTCATCTAACATTTGTTCAAAACTTAGATCTGACAATATTTTGAACCTCCTCAATGATATGTTTTGGGGTTGACGCCCCTGCCGTAATACCTACACTATCCACAGAAAGTAAAGCATCATAATCTAGGTCTTCAAGAGTTTGAATAAAAACTGTATTCTTACATTCTTCCTGACATATTTCCACAAGCTTGCCTGTATTGGAGCTTTTTTTGTCTCCTATAACTATCATGGCATCCACATTTGATGCTATATTTTTTGCCTCAGCTTGTCTTTCCTGTGTTGCATTGCAAATCGTATTAAAACATCTTACATCATAACCCAAAAGCGATATTTTATCAATGATTTCTTGAAATTTTTTATGATTAAATGTCGTTTGAGCCACAATTATTATTTCTTTATCTTTTTTTAATTCTAAATTTATAAATTGTTCGATGTTTTCAACAGCATAGGTATTTTCATCTCCCCAGCCTCTTATTCCCATCACTTCGGGATGCTCGGGATTTCCGATTATTACCACAGTTTTTCCTTTACCGCTTTGTACGGAAACTATGGCATGAATTTTTTTAACAAAAGGACAGGTGGCATCCACCACTCTATGTCCGCTTCTTTTTACAAAATTAAATATCTCTCTGCTTACCCCATGTGAGCGTATGATTACAGTGCCTTTCGGCAGTGAAGCCAAATCTTCTATCTTAACGGCCTCCACACCTCTTTTTTTCATATCCTTCACAACTTCCTCATTGTGAATTATGGGTCCCAGAGTATAGACTATATCATTGCCTTTTTTGGCTTCTTCATATACGGTGTTTACCGCTTTTTCAACTCCGAAGCAAAAACCGGCACTTTTTGCTAATTCGACTTTCATCTTTCCTCTTTTACCATCGACAGTATCTTTGATACCACCTCTTCAAGTGTTATATCGGATGAATCCAGATAATAGGCATCATCAGCCTGCTTTAAAGGTGAAATCTTTCTGTTCATATCGGCTTCATCCCTTTTTATTATCTCATCCTCTATATCATTTATGTCCAAATCCGTATGTCCCTTTTCTAAAAGTTCCAGATATCTTCTTTTAGCTCTGACTTTTGAACTTGCACTTAAATAAATCTTTAAATTGGCATTAGGAAGTACTACGGTACCTATATCTCTGCCGTCCATCACCACATTTTCTTTTTGTGCAAGTTTTCTTTGAAGTGCCACCAGCTTTTCTCTGACAATGCCTATTGCACTGAATTTACTTGCCAGTTTTCCTATCTCTTCAAGTCTTAACTTACCTGTGACATCTTCTCCGTTTAGGATAACTTTCTGTGCACCGTCTTCGTACTTTATGCTTATCTCAAGCTTGTCCAACAAAGATTCGATTCTGCTGTCCGTACCGTCCGCCACATTATTCTCCAAAAAGAAAAGCGCCACAGCTCTGTACATTGCACCTGTGTCTATATAAATATATCCGAGTCTTTTACTTAAAGCCTTTGCTATACTCGATTTACCCGCTCCCGCAGGTCCGTCAATCGCTATACTGTTCATTTCCCGCTCCTTCTCCTGCCGCATATCCTGTTGACCATGCTATCTGTAGATTATAACCGCCTGTGAATGCATCCAAATCAAGTACCTCACCTGCAAAGAACAATCCCTTTATCTTCTTTGATTCCATAGTCTTCGGATTTATTTGTGAAACTTCAACTCCGCCCTTTGTTATTATAGCTTCATTAAAGCCTCTTGTAGAGCTTATCACATATTCAAGATTTTTTGTAGTATGAACAAGACTGTGTCTTTCCTCTTTTGTAAGTAGGTTCACCTTTTTATCGGGATCGAGCTTACTTTGATATATGACCTCATCTATCAGCTTTGCAGGAAAGAGTTTATTTAAAGAGTTCTTCAAACTTTTATTTTTTTGCTCTGCAAAATCTCGTAGAATTCTTTCATCAAGCTTTTCCTCATCCAGAGCCGGCTTTAAATCAATACTCAGTCTGTAGCCTTTTATATTTTTGTTTCCGATAACTGCAGATGCGGATATTATTACAGGTCCGCTCACTCCGAAATGTGTGAAAAGCATTTCACCGAATTCATCATATACAAGCTTTTTGTCATTGTAGATATAAGCATGGATATTCTTTAAAGAAAGCCCCTGTAATGCCTTTATTCTCTCGCCCTCTATGTTAAAAGGTACTAAAGAAGGATAGAGCTTACTTACACTTAAGCCTGCCTCTTTGGCAAATCTGTATCCGTCACCGTCGGAACCTGTAGCCTGATATGACATTCCGCCTGTAGCAACTATTACGGCATCCGCCATGATTTTATTTTTTCCGATTGCCACACCTATACATCTGTCATTTTCTATTATAAGCTCATCCACCTTTGTGTTAAGTCTTATATCCACATGCAGATCTCTTATTGCATTTTCAAGTGACTTTATTATATCCGAGGAATGATCGCTTAACGGAAATACTCTGTTTCCTCTTTCAATCTTGAGCTTTGTCCCGTTGTTCTCCACAAGATTCATAATATCTTCATTTGTGAAGTTTTTAAACGCACTAAATAAAAATCTTTTATTACTTACAACATTTTCCATCACCGTATTCATGTCTGAGGCATTTGTAAGATTACATCTGCCCTTGCCTGTAATAAATATCTTTTTACCGAGTTTTTCATTTTTCTCCAGCAGTATTACCTGCTTTGATGTTAAAGCAGCGGAGTATGCTGCTATCATTCCTGCCGCACCTCCGCCTATTATTATTACCTTTGCCATTTTACGATACCGATTTTACAAACATATCATATATAGCCTTTATAGTTGTTTCAAAGTCATTTTCCTTAACGCCTACAATGATATTAAGCTCTGATGAACCCTGATCTATCATCTTTACATTAACTCTGGCATGTGCAAGTGCCGCAAATATTCTTCCTGCAGTACCTCTGTTTGCCTTCATTCCTCTACCAACCACGGCTATAAGTGCAAGTCCCGACTCCATCTCTACAGTGTCAGGGCCTACGGCTCTGTGTATACCTGAAACTATCTGCTGCTCATGCTCTTCAAACTCGGACTGATGTACAAGTACGGTCATAGTGTCAATACCTGAAGGCATATGCTCTATAGAGATATTGTTCTGTGCAAAAACATCCAATACTCTTGCGCAGAAACCTACCTCAGAGTTCATCATTGCCTTATCGACATTTATGGCACAAAATCCCTTCTTACCTGCAATACCTGTGATAGTAAATTTGGAACTCTTGCAAGTACTCTCTACTATCATTGTACCCTTATCTTCCGGCTTATTGGTATTTCTGATATTAATAGGAATACCCTCTTTTCTTACAGGGAAGATTGCATCTTCATGAAGTACTGAAGCACCCATATATGCAAGCTCTCTAAGCTCCTTATATGTTATCGACTCTATGGTCTCAGGATTTGGTATGATTCTCGGGTCAGCCACCAAAAATCCCGATACATCTGTCCAGTTCTCATACAAATCGGCCTTTATACCTCTTGCAATTATAGAACCTGTTATATCTGAACCGCCTCTTGAAAATGTTCTGATTTTTCCCGAATGATCGCTACCGTAAAATCCCGGAATTACCGCTCTTTGAACTTTCTCAAGTCTCTCTGAAACCTCTTTGTTTGTAGCCTCCGCATCAAATGTACCGTCTTCAAAGAAGAAAATCATCTCTGCAGGATCTATAAACTCAACTCCAAGATATTTTGCCATTATAATACCGTTTAAATACTCACCTCTTGAAGCGGCGTACTCTCTTCCGGCTTTATTTAAAAACTGTTCTTCTATTTTTGCGAACTCATGATCAAGATTTAAATCAAGTGAAAGCCCATCTATAATTTCCTCATATCTTGCTTTGATTTTTTCAAACTTTTTCTTATATGCACCGCCTTCTACAGCCGCATCATATGTCTCATATAAAAGGTCTGTTACCTTCTCATCCTTGGAATTTCTTTTTCCCGGTGCGGACGGAACAACAAATCTTCTTGATTTATCAGCCTTTATGATATCTCCCACTTTTTTAAATTGATGTGCACTGGCCAGTGAGCTGCCTCCAAATTTTACTACTTTTATCATTATCTTCTCCAAACCTTTTTATCTGATTTATCTGAAATATTTTACACCAGATTCAAAGATTTGCAAGTCCTGTTTTTCAAAAACATTTATAGCGACACCGTTTTCTCTTCTTTCTGAGTGTGCCATCTTACCGAAAATCCTTCCGTCAGGGCTTGTAATTCCCTCTATGGCCGCATAAGAACCATTCGGATTGTACTCACCGCACATGGTAGGATTTCCGTTTAAATCCACATATCTTGTAGCTACCTGACCATTTTTAAACAACTCATCAATTTTTTCTTTCGGGGCTACAAATCTTCCCTCTCCATGTGAAACCGGATTTGCATACACATCTCCAAGTTTTGCATTCATAAGCCATGGTGATTTATTACTTACCGTCTTAAGATATGCCATTTTTGAAATATGTCTGCCTATAGTATTTGTAGCCAAAGTTGCTGAAAGCTCTTCCTGTTCTTTTATCTTTCCGTCAGGCAAAAGTCCAAGCTTTATAAGTGTCTGGAATCCGTTGCATATTCCAAGTATCAGACCGTCTCTGCCCAGCAAATCTTCGATCTCTTTTTTCAAAATTTCATTTCTGAACACTGTAGCAAAAAACTTTGCGGAACCGTCAGGCTCATCACCCGCAGAAAATCCTCCCGGGAACATTATTATCTGTGAATTTCTTATTTCATTTTTATATTGCTCTACAGATTCCTTTATAGCCAAAGGTGAACTGTTTCTAAATACAAATGCCTCCGCACTTGCACCGGCTCTTCTAAATGCTCTTATTGAATCATACTCGCAGTTGGTTCCAGGCATAACCGGAATAAATACTTTAGGATTTGCATTTTTTTCTTTTGCAATATAAATGCTCTCAGCCCTATATATTTTATCTTCAAGTACCTCTTTATTTAAAGGCTCTTCTACTGACGGGAATACACTCTCAAGCGGTTTTTTCCAGTTTTTTAATATCTTATCAAGTGAAATCTCTTCCGCATTTACTATGACCTTCGGCTCTTTAATTACCTCTCCAAGATAAATTGCTCCTTCAAAATGAAGTTCCGACTCGGATTCCAGCAAAAAGCCTCCAAACTCCGGAGCAAATAAAGTCTCCTCATCCGCTTTAAGGCTTACACCCAGCATATTTCCAAAGCACATCTTTGAAACAGCCTCCGCTATTCCGTTTCTCTCCAAAACAAATGCACTTACTATTTTTTTATTTGTTATGTCTGTTTGAATATCACTGTATATTCTCTTTAAATATTCAAAATCGGGAAGATTATATTTATCTCTCTTTAATTTTACGAAGTAGAGCTTATTCCTAACTTTTTTCAGCTCTGTAGATATAATATTTTTATTATCACCTACCGCCACTGCAAAAGAAACCAAGGTAGGAGGTACATTTATATCATTAAATGAACCTGACATTGAGTCCTTGCCGCCTATGGATGCAAGCCCAAGCTTCATCTGTGCTTCATAAGCTCCAAGAAGTGCCGAGAGCGGCTCTCCCCAGGTCGAGCTCTCAGTCATTCTTCTAAAGTATTCTTGGAAAGTAAAATGTACCTTTTTATAATCTCCGCCTGCGGCTACAATTTTACTTAAAGAGCTGACTATAGCATACATTGCCCCATGATATGGGCTCCAGCTTGACAGATACGGATCAAATCCATAGCTCATAATGGTAACCGAATCACTTTCTTCATCCAAAAGCGGCAGCTTGGCTACCATACTTTGAGTCTCTGAAAGCTGATATTTTCCGCCGTATGGCATGAGGACACTTTTTCCTCCTATACTTGAGTCAAACATCTCCACAAGTCCCTTTTGTGAAGCCACATTCAAGTCGGAAACTGTTTCCAGCCATCTTTTTTCTATATTGTTTTCTGTATTTTGATATTTAAAAGGATTTTTTTCTTCATTTGGAGCTTTTACATAAACATCTGTTGTGGAGGTGGCACCGTTTGTATCAAGAAATGCCATTGATAAATCGACTATAGTTTTGCCTCTCCATGTCATTTGCAGCCTTTTTTCTTCCAAAACCTTTGCTACAATACTTGTCTCAAGATTTTCTTCCTCTGCATATTTGCAAAATTCTTCTACCGATTCAGGTGCAAGTACCACAGCCATTCTCTCCTGTGATTCCGAGATTGCAAGCTCCGTGCCGTCAAGTCCGGCATATTTTTTAGGCACTTTATCAAGATCGATAATAAGTCCGTCTGCAAGTTCTCCTATTGCCACAGACACTCCGCCTGCACCGAAGTCGTTACATTTCTTTATAAGTATTGTCACCTCAGGTCTTTTAAAAAGCCTTTGTATCTTTCTCTCGGTAGGTGCATTACCCTTTTGTACCTCCGCACCTGCAGTCATTATGGAATCGGTCTTGTGAACTTTGCTTGAACCTGTAGCACCTCCTATGCCGTCTCTTCCTGTTCTGCCTCCCAGAAGTACTATAATATCACCGGGATCTGAAGTTTTTCTGATAACATTTGCTCTCTTTGCGGCTCCCATTACCGCTCCGATTTCCATTCTCTTTGCGACGTAGTCAGGATGATAAATTTCTTTTACATAGCCTGTAGCCAGACCTATCTGATTGCCATATGATGAATATCCGTGTGCGGCTCCTGTTACTATCTTTCTTTGAGGAAGTTTGCCCTGCATTGTCTTTTCAATAGGCAATGTAGGATCTGCGGCACCTGTAATTCTCATTGCCTGATACACATAAGTTCTTCCTGAGAGCGGATCTCTAATAGCACCTCCAAGACAGGTTGCCGCCCCACCGAAAGGCTCTATTTCCGTAGGGTGGTTATGAGTTTCATTCTTAAAATTGATAAGCCACTCTTCTTTTTTACCGTCTACTAAAATAGGTACAACGATTGAACAGGCGTTTATCTCATCACTTTCCTCCACATCGGTAAGAATATTGTCGGCCTTAAGCTTCTTCATAGCCAAAAGTGCAATATCCATCAGGCAGATTTTTTTATCTTTTTTGTCCTTATAAAGGACCTTTCTGTCATTTAAATATCTTTCATATGATTCTTTTGCGGGAACACCAAAAAATCCCTCCTCAAAGCTTACGTCTTTTAGCTGAGTTGAAAAAGTTGTATGTCTACAGTGGTCTGACCAATATGTATCCAATACTCTTATCTCAGTGACAGAGGGATTTCTGTTTTCATCATTTTTTAAATAATCTTGTATAAATTTAAAGTCATCAAATGTCATAGCCAAGGAAAGACTCTCATAACAATCTTTCAAGGCTTTTTCATCCATGGTTATAAAGCCTTCTATAGACTCTACATCCTTAGGCATTTCAAAGTCTGTTTTTAAAGTTTCGGGTATAGACTCATCGGCAATCCTTGAGTCTACAGGATTTATACAGTAATCTCTTATCCTCTCCTTGTCGGCTTCACTAAACCGCCCTGAGAAAATATAAGTTGTTGCGGAGCGGATATTTATATCATCTTCACTTCCAAGCAGCTTCACACATTGTATGGCGGAATCAGCCCTTTGATCAAACTGTCCCGGCAAATACTCTACAGTAAAGTAAAAATCACTTTCAAGATGTGAAAACTTACTCTCAAAGCAGATATCCAGCGGCGGCTCACAAAATATAGTACCCAAGCTTTTTTTATAGTCTTCATCCGATATGTTTTCAATATCGTATCTGACCAAAACCCTGACATTATCAAGGTTTTTCAAGCCCAAATAGTTCCTAAGCTCACCCGAAAGTTCCTTTGCTCTGATAGCAAAATCCGGCTTCTTTTCTACATAAATCCTTCTAACGCCCATCTTTTTTCCTCCTCGGAAACCACTACTTAAGACTAATTATATGACTTTGTATTCCTTCGCAAACAATATTTGAAAGCTCACCCGTAATAAGCGGTTTCGCATATTCAACGAATTTTTCATTTACTCCAAATCCATCCTCGCTTATCCAGCCTCTGGGGATTTCTTTTTCTATGTTTGCAACTAAATTTATATCACATTTTCTTACAATAGACAAATATGGGGCGTCATTTACCCTGTCAAAATACATCATAACTCCGGTTTCACCTTCAATTCCGGCCTTTACACCCAAAAATCCGATATTGAAAGCCTCATCTATATCTGTTTTACTTTGAAGATGAGCCGCCGCTCTTTGCAATGTATTTATTTCCACGGCTCTTGTTTTTACGCCAAGTTCACTTTTTATTTTTTTAGCAAGGTAAGCTGCAGTTCCTGAAAGCATCTTGTGTCCGAATGCATCCACATTTCCCTCATCCTCGCTTATATAATTTCCGTTTTGATCTTTTATACCCTCGGATACCGCCACAACAATATTGTTCTTTTCATCGAGTCTGTTTCCGAGTATATTTATAAATTCTTTTAAATTTAAACCTATTTCAGGTAAGAGAATGAAATCCGCTCCGTCATTGAAACTGTTCTTAGCCAGAGCTGCAGCTGCTGTAAGCCAACCTGCATTTCTTCCCATTATCTCAACAAATGTCACACTCTTTAAATCATATACATTTGAGTCTCTTACAACTTCCGAAATACATGTAGCTATATACTTTGCCGCACTTCCGTATCCCGGTGTATGATCTGTAACAGGTAAATCATTATCAATAGTCTTCGGAACTCCGACAAACTTTATCGGGCTTCCTATGATTTTTGCATACTCCGACATTTTAAGTATTGTATCCATAGAATCGTTTCCGCCTATATAGATAAAAACATCAATACTGTACTTTTCAAGAAGCTCAAATGCCTTTTGATAAACTTCATTGCCTGCTTCGGGCTTTGGCAGTTTGTATCTGCAAGAACCCAGATATGAACTCGGTGTTCTTTTTAACAGTTCAATATTTAGCTCTGAATTAAGTGTTTCATCAAGGTCTACTATTTTTTCATTTAAGAATCCCTCGATTCCGAATCTCATTCCATACACCTTTTCAAATCCGAAATGCTTTGCTCCGCAATACACCCCCGCCAAAGATGCGTTAATAGCCGCTGTAGGCCCTCCAGACTGACCTACAATCAAATTTTTTCTCTCTTCCATAAGCTTCTCCATATTCTAAATATTTTTTTCCGGATCCATTGCGTTCAAACTTATTTTTAAAAGTTCTTCCACTTCATCTTTCGGAACCATAAGTCTGTCTGAAAGTTCCTCTACGCTTGCTTCTCTGCCGTACTCCTGTGCCAAAATCCTTGATGCTTCCATCAAGTCGTTCAATCTCTCCGCCAACATATTTGAAGCATTCTTTATCTTTGTCTCCTCATCAATTATCTCATTTAGTCTTTTTTCCACCGCTGTTCTTATCTGAGCTTTTAAATCTCCCGATTTATACTCAGACACAGCCATTGTAAGCGCCAGATGACTCTCACTTATCAAATCCGTTATTTCCTGGCCGCAACCTACAAAGGGTTGTATAAGCTCTGTAGCATACATCATATGACCTTCGATAATCCTGTTTTTTGCACTGTTATCCCCACTTAAGAGTGCTTTTTTTAATGTATCAAGTTCCGATTCTTCAAGAGGTTTTATTTCCTTCATATCCTCCAGATACATCTCAAGAATGCTCTTATCTTTCACTTTATTCTCCCGTTTCTTCCACTGTAATATTTATTCTTCCAAACATATTTTTTACATATAAATCAAATGCATCTGAAATTTTTCTGTCAGGTAAAAAAGTTTTCGGCGAAAATGAAGATATTAAATTCATTTCTTTATTTGAATATCTTATATTCAAATACAAATCCCCATCTATATCTTTTGTTGTATTGCTTTTAATCCAACCTCTTTTAAATTCTTCTGAAAACTTAAAAACCAGCTTGAAAAAAGTAGGTCTTCTCTTTCCCTTTATTATTCCAAAGCAAATAGGCCTTATCTCACCCCAGGTGCAAAAATCTCTGTTTTCTTCTTCGTCAAAATAAGGCTTATTAAGCCTACAGTTGATATCATATTTTACAAATGTATGAAACTTGGCTTCCACAACAGTAAATTTATCAAATATATCTGTCATAAAAAGACATTTTGTAAATTCCTTAACTTCCAAAATCTCAAAGACCTGCATTTGCTTCCTCCGACCACAGTGTAAAGAAATCTCTTCCCGAAAGATGAGACCCTGAATTTTTGCAAACCTTATCGAACTCGCTTTCGTTTATATCTATAGGATTTTCTTTTACAAACTCATTATATAAATTCAACAGATATGCCGATTCTCTTTCTTCTTTTATTCTTTGCTTATTCTTTTTTGTGGCTTCCGCATTATAGCTCTTTACACATTTATAAAGCACATATTTACCCTTGTTTGTAACTATGGGACTTACACTTCCGTCTTCCATTACTCCCAAAGTGTTCTTTACATCATCAGTTTCGTTATTTATCGCTATGCTTCTTGAAATACTGTCGCTTTCAGAGAATTGAGTTGCCAGCTTCACACAATTCTCTCCATTATTTAATCTGTCTAAAAGAGTATTTGCAAGTTCATAATCAGAAACCTCAATCACATGAAAATCCATTATTCTGGCTTCACTTTCACTGACTTCTTTTACATTCTTTTCAATCAATTCTTTTTTTGTTTTATCCACCAGAACATAATCCATGAAAACCGTATCACAGTCTTCCTGTGTAAGTCCCGGAAAACTTTCACTGTTTGCTACATTTTCATCGTAAAATATCTTTGAAAGCTTTAATGCTTTTGTTTTATCCTGCTCAGATAATGTGATGTTTTCATTTCCCGCAATTCTTTTAAGTACAACAAGTTCTTTATAATAATTTTTTAAATCATTATAAAAATTATCTCTGAATGTAAATTTTGTGTCCTTGTCAACATAGCTGTCCCATATTGCATCTGTATATGTATCGGTAATAATTTGACTCTCCGACAATGCGGGAATAAGCATCTGACTGTAATTATATCCAAGTTTGTTTTCTGATAAATTTATCTTTATATTTTCACTTATGCCGGACGTTTTTATTCCACAACCTGAAATAAAAAGAGCCGTTATGAATCCGACTAAAAATTTTCTCTTCAATTCCGTCTCCTAAAGCAGATAGTTTAATATCTTCAAAACTCCAAGGTTTTCATTGCTGTCTGCCATAAATCTTGCCGCTTCCTTTGCTACAGGAGCTGCATTTTCTACTGCAAATGAATAGTAAGCCGCCTTAAACATTTCAACATCATTGGCCTGATCACCGAAAACCATTGTCTCGTTTTCCTTTATATCAAAAGCTTCCTGAAGCTTCTTTAGAGCATTTCCCTTGCTCACTTCCTTTGCGGTACAGTCAAGCCACATCTCACCTGCATAATTTACCAAAAGTTTATCCGAATATTTTTCTATAATATCATCGGCCTTACCGTATACATTCTCCGAATATGCGGAAATTTTTATTATATTTTCCACCTTGGTAAGGTCGTCTACAAGTTCTATTCTGCCCCTGTATCCTCCTCTTATCCAGTCTATAAGAAATTCATTGTTTTCCTCAATATAGTATGATGATTCATCGGCAACCACCGCAATCAAATCCTTGTTTTTTCTTAAATCAAGAATCAATTCCTTTGAAATCTTATCATCCATTTCATTTACAAACAGACTTCTACCGTTTACACCGATATAAGCTCCGTTATCTGATATATAAAATATCTTGTCCTTTACTTCTTCAAAGACATTTTCTATACTCACCCACTGCCTTCCGGAGGCAACGGCAAAATGAATTCCTTTGTCATGAACAGCCTTTATCATATCAACTATTCTTTTGTCAAGCTTGCCGCCGCCGTCACTTACCAAAGTTCCGTCCACATCCGAGGCAATAAGTTTTATCATTAATATATTCCTCCAATTACAAATGCTATAACAATACCTAAAATCGCACCCATAAATACCTGAAGCGGAGTATGTCCTACGAATTCTTTCAATCTCTCTTCAAAATGTTCAAAATTATCTTCAAAAATATTATTTTCCAGAATCATATTAAGAAGTTTTGCCTGCTTTCCCGTCTCTCTTCTTACTCCCATTGCATCATACATAACAACCAAAGCAAAAATAAATGTAACGGCAAACTCAAAGCCTGCAAACCCGTGTTTTAATGCACTTGAGGTTGCCAGAGCACATACCGTAGCCGAATGTGAACTTGGCATTCCGCCGCTTCCCCAGAGTCTGTCGGGTGAAAATGATTTATTATACCATATATCAATCATTGTCTTTAAAAGCTGAGCGACCAGCCATCCAAGAGCCGCACTGATGAGCACCTGATTTGAAACAATATCATCTAAAATACTCATACAGTCCCCTCCCCTGCTCTGTGAACATTTTTCATATTTGCAATTATTTCATTTACAGAAGTTGACTTGTCAGCCATTGTAAGCACCCATCCCTCCCTTGAAAGAGGAGGAATCGGTGTTAAAGGAAACATATGAGTTTTAATCATACTTGCTTCCTTATTTGTTATATTAAAATACTTTTTGGCATTTTTTGCCGCTTTATAAGGATGTGTAAAGCCATGTAAAAATGCTCCCGTTTCCTTTGTCGGTCTATGCCAGTCATAAAGGTAAAAATCATGTAAAAGCGCCGCTCTTGCAGCAGATTTATAATTTAAACCAAGTTTTTTGCACACTAAATATGTTGTATATGAAACGTCTATACTGTGCTCCATTGTGGATGTACATCCATGCTGAACAAAGCCGTCCAGTTTTTGAAAAATTTCACTGTTAAGTATATCTTTCACACATTCCATATACTCTATATTACTTAAATATTCTTTCATCCTATTAACCAATCATACAGAGCCTGATACTCAAGTGCAGACTGCTTCCATGAGAAGTCCACAGCCATCGCTCTGTCAATCATCTTATTCCATTCTCTTTTTTTATCATAATAAATATGCTTTGCAAAATTTATTCTGTCAAGCATCTCATGTGCATTATAGTTTGCAAACGAGAAACCTGTACCCTTTGACTCAAATTCATTGTAGCTCTCTACGGTATCACAAAGTCCGCCTGTCTCACGAACTATAGGAAGAGTTCCGTATCTTAAAGACATCAGCTGGCTGAGACCGCACGGTTCAAACAATGAAGGCATAAGGAAGGCGTCCGCAGCGGCATATATCTTATGTGACATCTCCTCGGAGTAATAGATATTTGCAGACACTCTGTCAGGATACTTCCATGCATAATGTCTGAACATGTTTTCATATCTGTCATCTCCGGTTCCCAGTACCACAAGCTGTACATTCTCCTCACAGATTTGATCCATCATATATTCCACCAAATCAAAGCCCTTTTGATCCGTAAGTCTTGAAATAACCGCAAGCATGAACTTGTTGTCGTCTACAGGCAGTCCAAGCTCTTTTTGCAAAGCTCTCTTATTTTTAATTTTTTCTTTTCTGAAGTTCTTGCTGTTATAATTTTTATAAATAAGCTTGTCTGTTTCAGGGTCAAACTCATTATAATCAATACCGTTTACAATACCTCTCAGATCATTTTGTCTGGCTCTTAAAAGCCCGTCCAATCCTTCACCGTAGAAAGGATTTTGTATTTCATTTGCATATGTCTTTGATACTGTTGTTATAGCATCAGCATATACAAGTCCACCCTTTAAGAGGTTGGCATCCTTAAAAGCCTCCAACTTATCAGGTGTGAAATAATAATCACTTAAGCCTGAAAAATATTGTATTGTCTTAACATCCCAAGTACCCTGGAATTTAAGATTATGTATTGTAAATACGGACTTTATTCCTCTAAAGAAATCTCCGCCTGCAAATCTGTCCTTCAAATATACGGGAACCAAGCCGGTCTGCCAGTCATGACAGTGAATAAGATCCGGTCTGAAGTCTACAAAAGGCAGTGCACATAGAGCGGCCTGTGAGAAGAAAATAAACTTTTCAATATCATAAAGCCAGTCTCCATAAGGCTTTGGACCTCCGAAGTACTCTTCATTATCTATAAAATAAAATGTTACTCCTTCAACTTCCTTCTTTAATACTCCTACATACTTACTTGAGCCGGCATAATCAATATAGAAATCACCTATATATTCCAGAGAGTTTCTTATTTCTTCCTTCATACACATATACTTCGGCAAAATAACTCTGGCATCAAAATATCTCTTATCCAAATACTTCGGTAAAGAGCCGACCACATCCGCCAAACCGCCTGTTTTAATAAACGGTACCGCTTCCGATGCAACAAATAATATCTTCTTCATAGGTGTTCCCTCCTTATTTCCTTGAGTCCGCTTCCTGTATCATTTCCCTTGCGGTTTTAAGTACAACTTCAGTCAAATTATTTCCGCCGATCAATCTGGCTATCTCTTTTATTTTACCATCCTTATCCAGTAAATCAATATTCGTTTGTGTAGACTTTCCGTCTGTAGACTTTGATATGAACAAATTTTGATCCGCCATTACAGCTATCTGCGGCAAATGTGAAATACAAAGTACCTGATGAGTTTTTGATATATGGCTAAGTTTTTCACCGACCTTTACAGCCGTGTTTCCGCTTATTCCCGTATCTATCTCATCAAATATCAAAGTCTGTATATCATCATTATTTGCAAAAACAGTCTTTAACGCCAGCATTATTCTGGACAGCTCACCTCCGCTTGCAACCATATGTAAAGGTTTTAGAGGTTGCCCCGGATTTGTACTTATCAAAAATTCCACCGCATCAAATCCGTCTCTTGAAATCTTCTCTCTCTTTGTAAATTTGATTTCAAATTCCACTCCGAGGAAGTTTAAATCTTCAAGTTCTTCCTTTATTTTTTTTGCCAATGTAACTGCAACATCTTTTCTTATTTCGCTGATTTTGGTACAGTCTTTTATAATACTCTCTTCAAGTTTTATCGCATTTTCCTTCAGCACAAGTACTTCATCCTCAAAGTCTTTTAAAAATTCAAGTCTCTTTTCTTTATCTTTTAAGAGCTCTTTGATTTTATTATAATCACTTGAATACTTTGATTTTATATGTCTTATTGTATCCAGTCTCTCTATAACCCTGTCATGTTCTTCCTCGTCATATTCAAGATTATCGAGATATCTGCTTGTATAATGCATTGTTTCGGCTATCAAATCTTCAATTGTATTTAAATTTGACAATACAATGTCCAGACTGTCGTCCAATACGGCAATCTCTGAAACCGACTTGATATTGCTTCCTATATCTTCGTTTTCAAGCTCTTCAAGCAAATCTGAAAGCACATCATTTATCTTTGATATACTCTTTCCCTTTTTAAATACCTGCTCAAGTTCCTCTTCTTCATTAGGCTTTATATTTGCTTTTTTTATTTCGGAGATTTCAAAATCAAGTATATCGATTTCTCTTTTCCTGAGCCTTTCATCTATTCCTTCCTGAATTCTTTGATTTATCTTTTTTAACTCACCGTAATTTTTTGATAAATTCTTCTTTATCTCCATAAGCTTTTCAAGACAAAAAGAATCCAACAGTATCAGATTGTTACCTTCACTTAGAAGTGATTGATGTTCATGCTGTCCGTGAATATCAATCAATGTATCTGTAATCTCTCTTAACTTGGCAAGAGTTACGGTTTCATCATTGATTCTGCACACACTTCTTGTGGAGCTTATTTTCCTGGTTATTATCAGCAAATCGTCTTCAAAAGATATATCCAATGTTTTCAGTTTTTCTTTTCGCTTCTCATCCAATGTGAAAATAAGTTCTACAATACCTTCATTTTCACCTGTTCTTATAATATCCTTACTCGTCTTTGCACCCAAGGCAAGATTTATTGAATCTATCAAAATAGATTTTCCCGCACCTGTCTCACCGCTAAGTACACTAAGTCCCTCTTTAAAGTAAATATCCGCTTTTTTTATTAATGCAAGATTTTTTATATGTAATTCTATCAGCATAATTCTCCTTTTTAGATACTACCCTGATACATCGTTATACTTATTCATTCTTATAAACAAGTTTTCTTATTCTTTCCATAACAACCACTGTATCATCTACACTTCTTATGGCGGCCATAATTGTATCATCACCCGCAATACAACCTACTATCTCACTCATCTGCATGGAGTCAAGAGCCGCCGCAGCCGCCATAGCCATACCCGACACGGTCTTTACTACAAGAATATTTTGTGCCATATCCATTGATACAAAGGCTTCTCCAAGTATTCTTACATATTTTTCAGAGATCCCGTCCTGCTTAGGCATCAGAGAATATTTTTGCTTTCCGTTAGCCGTTACCACTTTTGAAAGCTTTAAATCTCTGATATCTCTTGAAACTGTAGCCTGAGTTACTACAAAGCCGCCCTCTTCCAGCTTTTGTGCAAGTTCCTCCTGTGTCTCGATATCATACGAGTTAATGAGTTCCACAATCTTTGAATGTCTTTTTGTTTTCATATCAAATCCTATTCATCTTATTTCTGATGTTGTCCAGAAAACTCCCCTTCTTTAATTTTATCAGTCCGGCATATATTTCCGACTCTCTTAATTCAATCACGTCCTTATTTTCCAGGATCACACTCTCATCGCCGTCCACTACAAGTTCTCTGTTGGACTTTAAATTGTCATTAAATGAAACACGTATTACTTTTGAGGATGAAAGTACTATGCTTCTTTGACTTAGGGCATGAGGACAAATTGCCGTTATCAGCATCATCTTGGAGCTCGGCTCTATGATAGGTCCTCCCGCACTCAAATTGTATGCGGTTGAGCCTGTAGGCGTTGCTACAATTATACCATCAGATGAATATTCATTCAAGAAATCCCCGTCAATATAAACATTACATCTTATAGTTTTTAATCTTTCAAGCCTGGTGATAACAGCTTCATTAAGAGCATTCAAAGTACATATTTCTTTTCCGTCTCTTATAACGGTGGCGGATATCATCATTCTTTTTTCTATGAAATATTCATCATTGATAAGTATATCCACCATATTCTTGATATCACCCGCTTTATTGATACTTGTAAGATAACCCATATGTCCCATATTTATGCCTATTATAGGTATCCCAAGATGTGATATATCTCTTGCAGCCCTTATAAGAGTACCGTCACCACCCAGAGTAATAACACAGTCAACTTTCGGGAAGTCTTTTGTATCAATATAGCCATAGGATTTATAGCATACTCCGTCCTTTGACTTTATTTCATTTTCCAGATTGGACAGTGCTCTTTTTATTCCGTCCTTCTCACTGTTTCCAACAAGAAAAAAATTTTTCATGCTTCCTCCACGTTCTCTTATAAGCTCTCATGAGCGGTGTTTACTACCGCCTCTATATCTATATTACTCTCTTCTTTTTTATTCTTTACGAGATGATACAGGTACTCAATATTTCCCTCAGGACCCTTTACAGGTGAAAATTCAAGTTCTTCTACGGAGAATTTATTTTCTCTTGCATATTCAAAGCAATTTTCTATAACTTCTATATGTGTGGATTTTTCTCTGACAACACCTTTTTTACCTACCTTTTCTCTTCCGGCCTCAAACTGGGGCTTTATAAGTGCAACAATCTCACCGTTTTCTTTTAAAAGATTGTAAGCTGCCGGTAAAACTTTTGACAATGAGATAAAAGATACATCTATACTTGCAAAATCTATCTCCTCACCTATATCCTCAGGTCTTACATATCTTATATTCGTCTTTTCCATGACTACTACTCTTTCGTCATTTCTAAGTTTCCATGCAAGCTGTCCATGTCCTACATCTACGGCATATACCTTTGTTGCGCCGTTTTGCAGCATGCAGTCGGTAAAGCCTCCGCTTGATGCTCCTATGTCCATACAGACTTTATTTTCCACACTTACATCAAAGCACTCCATAGCCTTTTCAAGTTTCAGTCCGCCGCGGCTCACATATTTTAATGTACTGCCTCGCACTTCAATATTTACTTCCTCGGCAAATGTCTGTCCGGCTTTATCTTCCTTTTGTCCGTCAACATATACAATGCCCGACATTATTATGGCCTTTGCTTTTTCTCTGCTTTCGGCAAGACCACGCTTTACCAAAAGTATATCCAATCTATCTTTCATTTTTCATCATCTCATATTTGTCTAAAACTTTTTTCAGTATGGAATCTGAATCTATCTCAAGTTTTTCTCTTAAAAGACTCACATCTCCATGCTCAACATATCCGTCAGGCAGTGCAATATTTAAAACTTCCACCTCTTTGTGATTCTCATGAATATATGCTTTCACTTTTTCACCCATTGAACCGTTTATCACATTCTCTTCCATTGTCACAATAAGCTTATGTTTTTCACATAATTTATCCACCAAATCGAAATCTATTGGCTTAAAGAATCTGGCATTTGCAATGGATACATTCAAATCATTTGCCTTCAGCTTTTCCCTGAGATTTTTTGCAGTACTTACCATGCTTCCTATTGCAAGCAGGGCTATATCGCTTTCTTCAAAAAGCATCTCACCCTTTCCAAACTCTATAGGCGTTTCAAACTCATTTAAACTGTCATATGCGATACCTCTCGGATACCTTATAGCAACAGGTCCGTCATAATTTATCGCAAACTCAAGACATGATTCCAGCTCTTTGGCATTCTTGGGTGCAAGTAAAGTCATATTCGGAATGCAGCTAAGGAATGACACGTCAAATATTCCCTGATGTGTTTCTCCGTCAGCGCCTACGAGTCCCGCTCTGTCGATTGCAAATACCACATGAAGATTTTGTAAGCATACATCATGCACTATCTGATCAAATCCTCTTTGCAAAAATGAGGAATATACACAAACAACAGGTGTAAGTCCTGATGCAGCAAGTCCTGCCGCAGATGTTATGGCATGCTGCTCAGCTATACCCACATCAATAAATCTTTTCGGAAATTTATTTTTAAAATCCAAAAGTCCACAGCCTTCCGGCATTGCGGCGGTTATTGCAACAATATCTTTATTCTCACTTGCAAGCTCCACTATTTTTTTAGAAAAAACATCCGTATATGTTGGCTTTTTGCTTCCGGACTTTGCATTACCGCTTGCAATATCAAATGCGCCTATTCCATGGAAATTTTCAGGATGATTTTCCGCCGGTGAATATCCCTTTCCCTTTTTGGTAAGTACATGTACAAGTACAGGTCCTTCCACTTTTTTTGCCTCTTCAAAGACTTTTAAAAGTGCGGTAATATTATGTCCGTCTACAGGTCCCAGATAAGTAACACCCATATTTTCAAACAACATTCCCGGTATCAATATCTGCTTTATGCCGTTTTTTGTTTGTCTAAGGCTGTCTATCATAGGCTTTCCGATATATGGCAAACGTTCCAGTGAATTTACAACTCTCTTTTTTAGATTATTGTATCCGTCACCGGTTCTGATATTGTTGAGGTAATCGTTCATACCTCCGACATTTTTTGAAATAGACATCTCATTGTCATTTAAGACCATGATAAAGTTTTTCTTTATCTGAGCCGCATTATTCAGAGCTTCATAAGCCATACCGCCTGTAAGAGCACCGTCTCCTATTACTGAAATAACTCTGTAGTTTTCACCCTTTATATCTCTTCCGAATGCCATTCCAAGTCCCGCAGACAGGCTTGTTGAAGAATGTCCGGTATTAAAGACATCAAACTTTGACTCACTGGTCTTTGGAAATCCTGCCATTCCTCCGAATTTTCTCAGATTATCAAAGGCATTTTTTCTTCCGCTGAGTATTTTATGAGTATAAGACTGATGTCCTACATCCCATATTATCTTGTCTTTAGGCAAATCAAATGCAATATGCATGGCCATGGTGAGCTCCACAACTCCAAGATTGCTTGCCAGATGTCCGCCTGTTATACTTATTTTTTCAATAAGAAAATCTCTTATCTCTCTTGCTAATATATCTAAATCTTTTTTCTTTAATTTCTTTATATCACTTGGCTTTTCAATATTTTCAAGTATCATATTTCTTCTTATGAAGTTCTATTTACCATCATATCAATGATTTCAAAAATAGAGTTCATATTTCCCCTTACTTCTTTCAAGCATTTCTTAGCATCAGCACTAAGTGATTCAACTCTTCTTAAGCTTTCATCAATACCGACTATATTTACATAGGTTGTCTTCTCATTTTTTTCATCCGAATGTGTAGGTTTTCCAAGCTCCTTTTCATCAGCCACTATATCAAGATAATCATCTCTTATCTGGAATGCTTCACCTATATAGCTTCCGGCTTTTTCAAGCATTTTGATTTCTTCATCATTTGCTCCTGCAAGTATGCCTCCGATAACAAAGGATGCCTGTAATACTGCTCCGGTCTTTAATGAATAAGTATATCTCATCACATCTTCACTCATCTTTTTACCGCAATACTCCACATCCACACATTGTCCGCCTATCATGCCGAAACCTCCGGTGGCTCTTGCCAATGTATACAATGCTTTTGACATTCTTCTTAAAATAATAATATCTTCAACATCCTGCATTTTCTCGGATATGATTTCAAACGCCTGTACACAGAGCATATCTCCTGCAAGTATTGCCATATCCTCACCATGGCTTACCCATGTAGTAGGCTTACCTCTTCTCAGTCTGTCATTATCCATTGCCGGAAGGTCATCATGAATCAATGAAAATGTATGTATCATCTCTATTGCAGCCAAGAAAGGTGCAATTACTCCTTCATCATATTCCGCCCCCACAACAGCCTTATAAGTTTCAAACATTATAAGAGGTCTAAGTCTCTTACCTCCGTTTTTGATTGCTTCATTTGAGGCCGTGATTACCTTTTTATTTAAATCATCTTCGCTGAAAAAAAATGACTCTATTATATCTTCTATTTTCTTTAAATTGTCCTTATTCATCTTTTGTATCCCCTGACAGTATCTCCATCTGTCTCTCTACATGAGCTATTCCCTCACTTGCCTGTTTTATCAGCTTTATACCCTCTTCATAAAGTACAAATGCCTCTTCAAGTGTAGTCTGCGGCTCTTCAAGTTTTGCTATTACATTTTCTATGTTTACCAGATTTTCCTCTATACCAAGCTTTTTTTCTTCTTTTTTCGGCATATTTCTCCCTCTATTATAAGACCTTTGCTCTTACCTTGCCATCGGAAAAATATATATTTAATTCATCTTCAGGCTTTACGCTTTCGGCACTTAAAACTTTATTGTTTTTATTATCACTTATATATGCATAACCGCCTGACAATCTTTTCAGAGGTGATACCGTATCAAGCCTCTTACTTAAGTTTATAAGTGCAGTCTTTTTATTTTCCAAATTGTTTTTAAAAGTATTTTGTAATATCTTTGCAAAGTTTTCCAGTCTTTGCTTTTGTTCTCTTATACGTATCTGCGGACTTAGAGTATTCAGCTTTATAAGAAGCATATCCAAATCTCTTTTTGCATAATCTATCTTTCTTTCAACTTGCTCTGTAAGCTTTCTATTATAGACGTCCAATGTATACATATAGTCGTTATAGATAAAGTTTGCAATCTCCGCCGCCGCACTTGGTGTAGGAGCTCTCAAATCCGCCACAAAGTCGGCTATTGTAAAATCGGTTTCATGTCCCACGGCACTAATTATAGGTGTTTTGGCATTAAAAATGGTTTTTGCAAGTTCTTCATCATTAAAGCAGTACAAATCCTCTATAGATCCTCCGCCTCTTCCCACTATCAAAACATCCAGATTCATTTTATCAAGTTTTTTTATAGCGGAAATGATGCTTTTCGGTGCCGCATCACCCTGTACAAGGCATGGTGCCAAAACTATCCTGACATAGGGATTTCTTCTGTAACTTACATTTTGTATATCATTTATTACGGCTCCGGTCTGAGCTGTTGCCACACCTATGCTCTGTACAAACCTCGGTATTTCTTTCTTATAACTTTGATCGAACATACCCATATCTTCAAGCTTTTCCTTAAGCTCCAGATATTTTTCATACAGATCTCCCTTGCCTGCTTCCTCTATCTTATTTGCATAGAGCTGATACCTGCCCTCTTTTTCATAGCAGGATATAGTACCTGTAACGACTACTTTTTGCCCTCTTTTCATATCAAAAGAGAGACCTCCTCTCTGACCGGCAAACATAACCGCAGATAAGGTCCCTCCTTCATCCTTTATGGTAAAATATATATGATTAGAGTTTGCATATGTACAATTGCTTACTTCTCCCTCTACCGATATCTTATTTAGTACAAAGTCCTGCATAAACATATTTTTTATATATGCATTCACTTTTGATACAGAATAAACCATATATCCTCCAGGTATTTATTACTCTACTTTAACCTTTGACAATATAGCATTTACAAATGAATAAGACTCATCTCTACCGAATGTCTTTGCAAGCTCTACCGCCTCATTTATCGCCACACTTACAGGTATATCGCTGTCGTATTTCATTTCAGCTATAGCAAGTCTTAGAATATTTCTTTCAACTCGTCCTATTCTCTCAAGCTTCCACCCCTGTGACAAATCGCTTATTATTTGGTCAATCTCAAGACGTCTTTCAATTACAAGCATTGCCTTTGACTTTATATATTCTATATCCCCATCACTATAATTTGCATCATGAATAAGTGTATCTTCTTCATCTTCTAAAGACGGTGATTCAAAATAATTATCTATTTGGATCTCCATCTCTTCTTCCGGATAAAAATCTAAAACAAATAATATTTTAAAACAATGTTCTCTTAGCAAATGCCTTGTCATATGATCCTCCATATTGTCTACATTAATCATATAATTATAGCTTATAGCAAGGTTAAAAGCAAATTAATTTATATTGATATTTACCTTATCAGATATTAAATATATAATAGGCACATTAAATATTTTAAGGAGTGTGTATGCCAAGGGAATTAAATTTTTACTCTATGATAATTCGCATTATACTGTCCGTATTGATTGGTGGAATATTGGGCTTTGATCGTGAAAGAAAAAACAGGCCGGCAGGCTTTAGAACATATATATTGGTTTGCCTTGGTTCAACTCTTGTTATGATGACAAATCAATATGTGTTTCAGGTATTTAAAAGCGGTGATCCCGTAAGACTCGGTGCTCAAGTTGTAAGCGGTGTAGGTTTTTTGGGTGCCGGAACAATAATACTTACCGGCCGTAATCAGGTAAAAGGTATTACCACAGCTGCAGGTATATGGGCCGCCGCCTGCTGCGGTCTGACTATAGGAATAGGATTTTATGAAGGCGCTATAGCAGGCGGAGTGGCTATATTTATTGTAATGGCATTGCTTCAAAATTTGGACGGATTTTTAAGAAAAGACTCAACCTCTGTCGAATTATATATAGAATACGACAGAAAAATACCTTTAAGTATTTTCTTAAGCAATGTCAGGCAAAATGACTTGGATATAGTCGAGCTTGAATTGACCAAAAATAATTTGATACCCGATACCTGCGGTGCGGCCACAATTACAATACAGGGTAAGCAAAAGAACAGCCGCGATATTATATTAAGTCTTGTAAAAAATACTCAGGGAATTATTTTTTTCATGGAATTATATTAAAATATATGTTGAAATGCTATTTTTAAATAGCTATAATACCCTAAGTAAATGTTTTAGAGTTTGGAGGAATATGAAGAGGATTATACCGTTCTTATTACTATCATTAGGTATAGGTAGTAGTTTTTTAATAACAGGCTGTGAAAATAAGTCTTCCGTTGAAGAAGGCAGTCTTACAGCCGTAGACAATTCGGTTAAGACAGGTGTCGTAAGGGAATTAATCAGTTCTACAGATATCGGAGATGTTTATAACAGTATCGGTGTCGACTATGAAAATGAATATGATGTGGATTCCATTGAAAAGAAAATGACAGGCCTTGCAATGGCAAATGCCGGTACGGATTCCGCTGACGGATTGACTAAGCATCTTATTGTCGCTCCCACAGAGATGGATATGGAATTATTGTTTGACGTTGATACAAGTGCAATATTTTTAGAAGGCGGTATTTATACCAATGTAAGCCAATTTGCCGTATGGAGTTCGGAGAATCCCGATATTGCAGATGTTTATCAAGGTGAAGTACATGCTAAAAAGGTCGGTGAGACCAATATCAATGTTACATACAGAGATATCACTAAATCAATTCATGTAAATGTCGTTGAGAAAACAAATTGGGAAGAAAAAGACGGATATTGGTATTATTATGATGCCAACGGCAAAAAAACCACAGGTTGGAAAGTGATAGACGGTAACTGGTACTATTTAAGCAATAACGGTTCAATGCTTACCGGTTGGCAGAAGATAAAAGACGCTTACTATTATTTCCACTCAAACGGCACTATGGCACAAGGTGAGTGGGCTCAAAACCCTGACAACAATCAGTGGTATTATTTCAATTACAACGGTAAGATGGCTATGCGTAAGTGGATAAAAGACGGCAACAATACCTACTATGTACATTCAAACGGTACCATGGCTACCAATGAATGGGTACCTAAGGATGACGGAAGCTGGTGCTATATGCTTCTTGACGGCAAGATGGCCAGAGATCGATCCATTGATATAAAGGGTGTAAGCTATCAATTTGATAAAGAAGGCAAATGCCTAAACCCTGAAGGAAACTAAATATATATTAATTTATAACAGCTTTTATTTTACAATCCGTTTTAGATATGTTTAGGATTGTAAAATTTAAAAGCTGTTATTTGATTCTAAATGTAATCTCTCAAATGTTCCCTATAAAGTCTACCTATCGGCAATCCCATTACATTATAATAATCACCTTCTATTCCGACTATATATCTTGAAAAATATCCTTGTATTGCGTAGGTACCTGCCTTATCATAAGGTTCTTTTTTATCTAAATAGAAGTATAGTGAGAATGAAAAATAATTTTTTATATGTACTAGTGAATAAAATAGAAAATTAAAAAAAGTGGCTGTAAAAATAGAAGCTTGAAACTCTTTTCATGAGTTGTTGCCTAAAGAGAGCTTTCTATTTTTACAGCATCTATAGCTTTATTTTCGTTGTATTGAACTATTTTCTCTTTGGATTTTTCGGGTACCATCCTTTTTCCACTCTTTTTTCCTGCTCATATAATTCATGGATACTCCAAAAGCAGGAAATGCCAAAGATGGCCAAACTTCCGGAGAGGAAAAGAGAAGGGAGAAAAATGCTGGCTACACAAGCGAATAGACCTATTATGAAAAAAAGCCAGGCTATTTTTTTACTAAAGTAATACTCCGCATAGACCACTATGGGGTGAAATATCCCTATGCAGAGAAAACAAACCAAGCCTAAGAGTAAACCTTGAAAGCTCATAGTTTAAAATACCCCCGAAGCTCTCGAAGCAGAGTGTTAATATCCACCTCTGCCCGTTCACTCATCATCTTTACCGTGGCTTTCGGCAACATAATACGAGCAAGAGGAGTGTTTAAGGCCTTAAAGCGATCGCTTAATCGGAAAAGGAGAGTCTTTACATTGGGATCTGCTTCCAAAATATCTTTTAACAGAGTGTCTTCGGTGATTTCTGTCAGCTTGCCGGCTGTCAAAGACTCTGTACTTTCTCTATTTTCTTCGTCTCCCAAAGTCCCTGTGTTTTCTTTATTGCCTACATCTTCAGAAGTCTCTGAGTCTTCTCTCTTGTCTTCGTCTTCAGCAGTCTCTTTGCCTTCTCCCTTTTCCTGCTGCTCCCAGGTCAGAAGAGTTTGAGAGCCCTGTAAGGAACGGATATGGGTGCAGTCCTGCATCATTTCCAGCACACCGCGGAACTTTCCCTTTTCATCTCGAACCGCATAGTAAACGATATAAATAAAGAGGTCCGGCTTGTTGATCCAAAACTCCGCCTTATCCTGCTCTCCGGAACGGAACTTCTTAATGATTTCCTCAACGATATGTACCGAAGCCTTTGGATGACAGTTTTTCACATCTCTTCCGATGACATTTTTACTTCTGGGAAAAACTCTGTGCTTGGTGTCGGTGTAGAAGCACACCAGTTCATTTTCGTCCACATAGGAAAGATCCACCGGCATGTGCCGGTAAATCAGGTTAATCTGATCCAGGGTAAGCTGACCGGTAGTAACATTCAACTTTTCTTCTTTATTGTTAAAGCCGTATTTTCCCAGAAGACCGGCAAGCTCTTCCGCAAAACCGGGAGCGGAAGAAAGTCCGGATAGGGGAGCACCGGCTGTAGAAGCTGTGGCAGAAGATGAAGCCGAAGCTGAATTGCCGGACTTATCTGCTTGCACGCTAATATAGGCAAAACCGATTTCCCGGTCTCCCTCAGCCATATAACGGAACTCTTCTTCATTGATCATTTCCAAGGAGGTAGGGTAGAGGATATTTTCTTCCTTGTCCATCAAATCCCGAACATCAGCCACAAGTTCTGCCTGCTTTCCGATAAATTCCTCTTCCTTATCCTCTAAAAGAAGATTGTAGCACTCTGAAATCTCATCCCGGATAAAGTCATCCAAAGTCCACATGGTGGTGGTAGGGCGGGTAAAGCCTTTCTTTTCCAAAACCGGGTATAATTGGTTTTGCTTTCTGGACAAATGAATCTTGAATTTCAACAAGTCTTCATAAAGCTCCAGCCATTGGTTTTTAATGAGAGGGTACTGCACCAAATCCTCAACGGAAAGCAGTAGTTCCTTCATTTTGGCATTTTCCCTACGGTAACAGGAGATGGGATGATTTTCCGGAAGCTCTTGATCCTTTGTTACTAAAACATCCTGGAAGACCTCCAGCATAGCTTGAATATCTTCCTTAATGCACTCATCTTCGGTTTCTTCCACCATTTCCTGCTCAATAATGGCGATTTCATAGGGTGCAAGGTGCTGTACTCTATCTTTAAGGGCTTTTCTTGCTTCTTCCAAAGAAATCTTTCCCTCATCATAGGCGGATTTTATTTCATGGACAATTTCTAACTTCTTGCCATCAATATTTTGAAAATTCTCTCTCATAGTTTTCTCCTTCAGGGGATATTCCTATCTGCTATCCAATTAGATTAGAAAGGAAAATATAGTATTGCATAGTTGGTTAGAATAATCTAACTTATAATATTATAGCAAAAAAGAAGAAAGAAAAACAATGAAATTTCCATATTAAATTCTAATCTTCAATTGCCTAAATGTAATTTCTTAAATGTTCCCTATAAAGTCTTCCTATCGGTAGTCCCATTACATTGTAATAATCACCTTCTATTCCGACTATATACCTTGAAAAATATCCCTGTATTGCATAGGCACCCGCTTTATCATAGGGTTCTTTTTTATCTAAATAATCTTCTATTTCTCCCTCTGAAAGTTTGGCTACTTCCACCGGAGTATCATCTACAAAACTCTCATAGCTTTTCTTAATAGAATTATAAACACATACCGCCGTATATACTCTATGCTTTCTGCCGGAAATGGCTTCAATCATCTGTTTTGCATCTTCTCTTGATTTCGGTTTCCCAAGTATTTTTCCTTCAAGTGCCACTATGGTGTCCGCAGCTATTACGATAAAATCATTTTCCTTGTATTTTAGTGTCGCCTGCTCTACAATATCCGCCGCCTTTTGGCAGGCCTGCTTTTCACAGGCCTCCCTCGGGTCTTTACTGTCTATCTCGGTTTCCTTATCCGAAACCATTATCTCAAAATCAAGTCCGATCTGACTTAATAATTCCTTTCTTCTGGGCGATGCCGAAGCAAGAATTATTTTTATATCTTTCATTCTATTCTTATCTCCTTACAAAGTGCAAATGAATATATGAAAATATCATTTACCGTTTTACCTGTGCTCATTTCAAGTGATTTTTTATAAAGCAGGAGCTGGGTTTTATATCTCTTTATAAGACTTTCTGCATCTCTTACATTGTCGGTCTTATAATCCACCAAAATTATATTGTCATCTTTTTCAATATATGCGTCTATAATACCCTGTATAAGTATGGTCTCATCGCTTTCACCCATACCTGCTTCCTTAGCTGAGATTCCCATAATAAATTGATTTTCTCTTTTCAGGCTCCCATTATACTTTATAAAGTCAGCTCCGAGTTTACTGTCTAAAAACTTTACTATATCAAGAGGGTTGATAAGTTCTCTGTATACATGATTATTTAAAAGTGAAATTTCTTCTTTTACAAAGTCCTCTCTACTGCTGAAATTATAAATATTTTCATAGTGAATCTTTTGCATCAACTTATGATATGCATTTCCCCTCTCACTAGCATTTCCTGCATTTATACTCGGCTTTTTATTTTCCTTCACTTCAAACTCTTCACTCTGTGACATTCTCTTTATCTCGGATACCGAGAATTTTGTTTTTAAATCGATATTTTCAGCATATGGATAGATGTATTCGAGCCTGTTTTTTAAATTATCATACTCATTCTCACTCAACTCTTCAAAGACCTTATGAAGATCTCTTACCTCTTTTTGAGTTTCTACCTCTTCTTTTAAGAGCATATTATAATCATATGTTTTAATATCAAAATGCACATTGTCACGTCCCAAAAGTATCATATCCAGATATGAATTACAGGATCTTATATCAAGAAAACTCGGGGAATCCTTCATTTTTTCAAGTTCCTTTTGGGCATCATTGCAGCTTCCTGAAATGATCATTTTTTCCATAGCTCTGGTAAGCGCCACATATAATACTCTAAGCTCTTCGCCCATAAGATCTACATTAAGCTTATGTTTTATTACGTTTTGCTTTATAGAGCTGTCTTTTATATTTTTTTCACTGTCAACATACTGCACACCCAATCCGAAGTCGGTATCTATTACCATCCCCTGCCTTAAATCCGTTTTATTGAATTTTTTATGTGCACATGCAAGGAAACATACCGGAAATTCCAGCCCCTTTGACTTATGTATAGTCATGATTCTTACTATATCATCATTTTCGGAAAGTATACCTGCCTCACCGAAGTCATTGTCAAAGTCCTTTAACTTGGCAATATATCTGATAAAATTATAAAGTCCGCTATATCCCGAATTACTGAATGTCTTTGCCTTATTTATAAGCAACATCAGATTTGCTCTTCTGACCTGTCCTCCCGGCATAGCCGCTATCAGGTTTAAAAAGTCGGTCTCATTATAAATATCCTGTAAGAGTGCCGCAATATTCATATATGCTGACTTTTTCCTGTATTTATTTAAAAAATCCAGCGCAGTCTTTATTTTTTCTCTTGTTTCAAGCTCAATATTGCTTTCACTTCCCTCATACAAAATAGCATCCATCATTCTAATCTTTGCCGACTTTTCTATATTCTTTGATTTCCTGTACGCAGAAACAATATTTGCAAGTTCCAAATCTGTTATTCCAACAAGATTTGAATTAAGAAATGCCGTAAGGTCCACATCTGAATAAGGATTGTCAATTGCCGCCAGTATAGCAAGTATCTTTCTTACCTCAAAGGTCTTAAAATATCCTTTATTACTTTCGGCATATGCCGGAATATTTTCATCATTCAAAACCTTCGCAATGCTCTCACCTATATTGCTTCGCACAAGGATTACAATATCGCTGTACTTTAAATCCCTGCCCTCACCTACTTTAAGCTCCGTCTTAAGCTCCTTTATTCTTTTCGCAATGGCTCTTGCCTCAAGTTCTATGGCATTTGTATCATCTTCAATATCCGAGGTCTGTGTCAGCATTATTTCGCTGATATATTCTTTTCCCTCTTTAAAATCCGCACCGAGATAAAGTGCCGCATCATCATCATACTCAATTCCTCCTGTGTTTTCTTTCATAATCTTTTTGAAAATAACATTTGCACAATTGAGCACATTACTGCGGCTTCTGAAATTCTTGCTAAGAATTACCTTCTTTTGTAATTCATCATCAAAATCGGCCTTTTCAAAATGTGTAAAACTCTTGTACTTATCCATAAAAAGCTGTGGTGAAGCCTGACGAAAACCGTATATGGACTGCTTTACATCACCTACCATAAATATATTGTTCTTTTCAATAGCCGTCACAATGGCTTCCTGTAAGTAGTTTGAATCCTGATATTCGTCGATATATATTTCACTGAACTCTTTTCTATAACGATTTGCAATCTCTGTAGGGTTTTTATTTTCATCCAAGAGTATTCCAAGTGCCATATGCTCTATATCCGAAAAGTCTACAATATTTTTATCCCTCTTCTTTTCATTGAAAAGCGCAATATATTTCTTTGTCAAATCTACAATTGCTCTGATCTTCGGCTTTTCCTTTTCTTCCTCTTCCAAAAGCCTTTTTTTGTCAAAACAATACTCCTCTGAAAGTTTTGATATGGCTTTCTTATATGCATCTCTAAGTCCCTTGGCCTTTTCCTTTAATTCTTCATTGCCACCCTTTACAGACTTTAATCTGCCGAAACTTACATTATTCAGTCTTTCGGACAATTCAAATATATCACCGGCGTTTTTTATATTTCCGATACTTGATTGCTCTTCTAAAATATTGTCAAGATATTGAATGGGACCTTCATCCTCATTACAAATCTCTATTATTTCCTTTATATCTGATAAAATGGAATCAATACTTCTGCTTATCTCATTAAAAATATACTCCTGCCACTCATCTCCCTTTTCATTCAATGAATCCAGCCATTCTTCCGGCCATGGCTTACTGATCGCAAAGCGATACAGCTTTTCGATAAACTCAGATATGCTTCTATCTCCCTTGGTATTTGCAAAGGCATCTGAAAGTTCAATAAAGTCTTCACTTCCCGCATCATACTCACTTTCCAAAAGCTCCTCCATCGTGTCGGCTCTTAGAAGTGATATTTCACTCTCATCAGCCACACTGAATGCCGGATCTATATCTATTTTGTCTATATTTTCCTTCAGTATTGAAAGGCAAAAGCTGTCGGTAGTCATTATTTTTGCTGATGATAGAAGTATTGACTGTTCCTTAAGTCTTTTAAATTCTTCGGAATCATTATCGTGCTTTTCCATTTCCTTTAAAAGCGCATTATAAATTTTCTCCTTCATGGAAGCGGCTGCGGCTCTGGTAAATGTCATCACCAAAAGAGAGTCCACATCTATAGGATTTTTACTGTCTGTAATCTTTTTTATAATTCTTTCGACCAGTACTGCGGTCTTTCCGCTTCCGGCCGCTGCAGATACCAATATACTGCCCTTTTTTATATCTATTGCCGCCTGTTGTGCCTCAGTCCACATTTTTTTCACTCTCCATCTTTTCCCAAATTTCATCATCTTTTATAGGTGTCAAGCTGTTGTATGAGAATCCTTCTATTCCCTCATCAAAACCGCATATGGCAGTATATGGACAGTAATCGCATTTTGCCAAGCCTCTCCTTAATGACGGTTTTATACTTATCTCACCGCTTAAGATATTTTCAGCCGTATCCTTCGCCTTTTGTCTTACATACTCCCTAAGGAAATTTATTCTTTTTGTACTTGCTACACTTGCAGATTTTGCAAAGCTTCCGTCCTTTTTGGTGGAAACAGGTATTACATCACTCTCGGTCACAAAACTTCTGTCCAGATTTTTTATTATATCAAGATCCGTATTTACTATTCCGCTCGGCTTAAGCTTATTTAAAACGGCATTCTCATTTTTTGCCTCATCTCTGGTAAGGAAAGGTGTATCTATATGATAATAGAAAAATGCCGCAGGTAATATCTCTTTACCCGACTTTGAGAGCTGCTCCATTACAGCATCAAGGTATATAACCAGCTGCAATGCTCTTCCATAGTATGGCATATCTGTTTCCCATTTCGTATTTCCGGTCTTATAATCTATTATCTTAACAAGAGTTTTTCCGTCCGTATCACAGGTATCCACTCTGTCAATCTTTCCTCTCAGATACATTTTTGCACCGTTTTTTAAATCAATATTTAGGGCTTCAAGATTATCCCTTTCTCCAAAAACTCTTTCAAAATCAAACGGCTTAAAGTTTCCGGCAGCAAGTTGCTTTGCCAGTACAAGCATTGTAAGCTTTGTCATTCTTACTATCTTTTCAAGCTGAAACTTTGACTTTTTGCTCTCTTCAAAGATATTACTTTTCTCTGATGCCATGCTTTCCTTTACAGCTTCATCCACAAGAGAGTAAAGTTCTGTCTCGTCCATATTTGCAACAGTTTTCTTTCTTGCTTTGGCATATCTGAAGCATCTTTCAAGCATCTCATGTACCAAAGTACCTATATCGGAAGCCTTGAATGAATGTACCTGTCTTTCTTCCACTCCCAAACCGTAACTGATAAAATGCTCAAAAGGACAGCCGTTATAGTTTTCAAGTCTTGTTACACTTACACGAAGCTCCTCACCGAACAATTCCCTTGCGGCACTTTCTCCGATACCCGAGTCACGGTATATGTACATAGCGAAAGTTGTAAGCTTTCTGATAAATTCCTTATCAAAAAATGTAGCTACATACCTTAAAAGGTCCTCGTCAACATTCTCCTTCGCTCTCAGTTTCCTGAGATTGTCGGTCAAATATTCCTCGGCTTCAAATCTTGAGTATATTTCAGTTTCTTTTTGAGTCTTTATTTCAATATTTGGGAAAATATTCTTGATCATATTTATAAGTATTGACGGCCTGCAACTCTTACCGTCAAAATCCATACCTGTAAGACTTACAAAGAGCTTGTTTGAAGGCTTTGTAAGCACCTGATATAAATAAAATCTTCCTGTATACAAATCTTCTCTGACAGTATCCGAAAGATTAAATCCGATAGATTTAAGTTCTCTTTTTTCCCTGTCATTTATAAGTCCGCCCGCATCCTTTACTGTGGGCAGGGAACCGTCATTTGCTCCACATACAAACAATGCCTTTATACTGCCAAGTCTGGTTCTTTTTAAATCACCTATGACCACTCTGTCAACCCTGTCAGGTATCATACCGAGCTTTATCTCCTCAAAGCCTGTATGCAGAAGATCTGAAAGCTCCTTTTTGGTTATACTCTCACCTTCAAGTATCAGCTCAAGCCTTTCAAAAAGACTCAGTACCTCATCAAGTACACCATCATACTCTCTGGCTCTTTTTATATCATTACAAAGTTCAAGCTCATTTTTTACATTCTCAAGCTTTTCCTCTATTTGAAGCTCATCAAATATTTTTCTGAAGGCATCACATACATCCTTTATACTTATTTTACTCTTACTCATAGCCCTATAAAGAGGAGATATCTTTTCAAGTGCCGTATTTTTAAACTCGTTTATCTCTTCAAGTTCAGTCTCTGAAAAACTCGTCGGCAAATATGTAAAATCTGTATGCAGTCTTTTATATCCTCTTATCCCGGTTTCAAGCAGATAATTATCAAGTAATGATACCATTCTGTAGTCAAAGTCCAAAAGACCGAGTCTTAAAAACCTGTTGACCGCATCATATGAAAAGTTATCGCTTATCAGAGCAATAAAAGCATTTATAAGTTCAACCAATTCATTATTGTTTATATCCATCTTTTCATCAAGATAGTACGGGATTTCAAGCTGATGGAATCTGTTGGCAAGTGAGTTTGATACACCTTCCAAATCTCCGTATATTATCGCAATATCTCTGTATCTGTAGCCCTCATCCTTTACGAGTTTTAATATCTTATTTGCCACATAATCTATCTCATCAAGCGGATTCAGCAGGTGATTTATCTCGATATCTGAAACCTCTTTTGCTCTCTTGCCGTCATATCTTAAAAAATGCTCTTCAAAAAAGTAAAGATCCTTTGAATTTTTAAACCTGTGTACTTCACCTGTATTTAAATTTATATCAGGCAGTCTTTTGATATTACATCTTTTAGCCATATCATTGATTTGAGAAATCATCTTTGTACTTATAAAAAACAAATCACTTTCAGATGACTTTATATCAGGATTTATGTTCTTTCCCAAAGTTATTGAAAATCTCACTTCTTTTGCAACCTTCATCAGATTTTCAACTATGCGGTTTTGTATCGGAGTAAATCCCGTATAACCGTCAAATAATATGACAGCATCTTTTAGCAATTCACTGTTTACAATATTTTGATTTAGTATATCAAGTACCTGTTCATTAGTAAAATATTTCCCTGCTATATATTCTCCAAAACCCTTTTTCAGCTTATAAATATCTTCAAGTTTTATTTTTAATAAGGAGTTTACTTCATTATTTTCCTGCTGCTCTTTTATAAATCCATCGCTTATATCATATTGCATAAACTCAGATATAAGTGATTTGATATTGTCTATAAAGCCTGCTTTTTGAAACTGCTTCTTCCATGCCTTTAACTCTACCTGATTTGCTATCTTTCTAAGTATAAGTGCCTTATCAAGCTCATCTAAAAGCTTAGGATTTTCTATATCCAGTTCTTCAAAAATTCTGTATGCAAGTCTGTTAAAGCTTAGTACATCTATATTATTGCTTGCATGACTTGGATGCATCTGCACTATATCTTTTTGAGTCTGCATAGTGAACTGCTCAGGTACAATAATAAAATATCTTTTTTCCCTGTTCTTTATAGACTCATTTATAATATCGCTAAAAGCTCTATAGGTTTTGCCGGCACCCGATGCTCCAAAATAAAATCTGTATCCCATATTTCTCCTAAAAATGGCAGCTTCCATAGGAAACTGCCATCCATTGTTATGTATGAGGTAAACCCTCAGTCAATACCACATTATTGCAACTTCTTTGCAATCTCATGTATAAATTCTTCACTGTTTAAAACTTGTATATTCTCTAAGCTTGAAATCGCACCGAGATCACCTGTCATCTTACCTGACTCTATGGTATCAAGAGTTGCCTTTTCAAGTCTGTTTGCAAAATCCACCAAATCAGGAAGATTATCAAGCTCTCCCCTCTTTCTTAGCGCACCGCTCCAAGCAAAGATGGTAGCCACCGAATTTGAAGAAGTACTCTCACCCTTCAAATATTTATAATAATGTCTTTGAACCGTACCATGTGCCGCCTCATACTCATAACATCCGTCAGGTGAAACAAGTACCGAGGTCATCATTGCAAGAGAACCGAATGCGGATGAGAGCATATCGCTCATTACATCTCCGTCATAGTTTTTGCAAGCCCAGATAAATCCACCCTCGGATTTCATAACTCTGGCAACCGCATCATCTATAAGAGTGTAGAAGTATGTGATATTGGCCTCTTCAAACTTCTGCTTATATTCCTTTTCATATATCTCCTCAAAGATATCCTTAAAGGTATGATCATACTGCTTTGATATGGTATCCTTTGTAGCAAACCAAAGATCCTCTTTCTGACTCAAAGCATATTCAAAGCAGGCTCTTGCAAAGCTTTCAATAGAAGCATCCAGATTGTGAACGCCCTGTGCAATACCTGCAGCTTTAAATTCATGTACAAGACTTCTCTTTTCATTTCCTTTGCTGTCTGTATATACCAGCTCCACTTTGCCCGGTCCGTCTATAATCATCTCCGTATTTTTATATACATCACCATAGGCATGACGAGCAATGGTAATTGGCTTTTTCCATGTTCTGACATTAGGCTCAATACCCTTTACCAATATAGGCTTTCTAAATACCGTTCCGTCCAAGATAGCTCTGATAGTACCGTTTGGAGATTTCCACATCTCCTTTAAGTCATATTCCTTAACTCTTGCGGCATTTGGAGTGATGGTGGCACATTTTACAGCCACTCCAAGTCTTTTTGTAGCATTGGCCGACTCCACAGTTACCTTATCATCTGTTTCATCTCTGTGCTTTAATCCCAAATCATAATATTCACTCTTCAAATCTACAAATGGAAGAATAAGCTCGTCCTTAATCATCTTCCACAGGATCCTTGTCATCTCGTCTCCATCCATCTCAACAAGTGGAGTAATCATCTGTATCTTTGCCATATTTACCTCTAATTCTATAAAGTTTTATTTTTTAGGTACTATCTCTATCCAATATCCGTCCGGATCGCTTATAAAATATATTCCCATGCCCGGATTCTCATAGCATATTACACCAAGCTTTTCATGTAATGCATGAGCCGCTTCCATATCATCTGTTTCAAGTGCAAGATGATACTCAAGCTCTCCCAAATTATATGGCTCTTTTCTGTCTCTTAAATAAGTAAGCTCAAGCTGAAATCCTGTTTCCTTATCTCCCAGATAAACCAAAGTAAATGATCCGTCAGCTGCATCCTTTCTTCTTACAGGCTCAAGGCCAAGTGCTTCCTTGTAAAACTTTAAACTTCTCTCTAAATCAAGTACATTAAAATTAAAATGTGCAAATGAAAAATTCATCTTTTATCCCTTTCATTATAATATACACCCTGTATATTCTACAGGGTGTAATATTTTTAACCTTTTATAACTTCTTTTCCACCCATATAAGGTCTGAGTGCTACCGGTATTCTTATGCTTCCGTCTTCATTGAGATTGTTCTCAAGGAATGCGATAAGCATACGAGGTGGTGCAACCACTGTATTATTGAGTGTATGTGCAAAATATTTATTTCCGTTTTCGTCTTTCACTCTGATTCTAAGTCTTCTACTCTGTGCATCTCCAAGATTTGAGCAGCTTCCTACCTCAAAGTACTTCTTCTGTCTTGGTGACCATGCCTCTACGTCACATGATTTCACCTTAAGATCTGCAAGATCTCCCGAACAACACTCAAGTGTTCTTACAGGTACATCAAGAGATCTGAAAAGATCAACGGTATTCTGCCATAATTTCTCATACCACATCTTTGACTCTTCAGGCTTGCAGACAACTATCATTTCCTGCTTCTCAAACTGGTGGATACGATAAACACCTCTCTCCTCAATACCATGTGCTCCCTTTTCTTTTCTGAAACATGGTGAATAAGATGTAAGTGTATATGGCAACTTAGCCTCATCATTTAATGTATCAATAAACTTTCCGATCATAGAGTGCTCACTTGTACCGATAAGATAAAGGTCTTCTCCCTCAATCTTGTACATCATTGCATCCATCTCGGCAAAGCTCATTACACCTGTAACCACTTCCGATCTGATCATGAAAGGAGGTACACAGTATGTAAATCCTCTCTCAATCATAAAATCTCTTGCATAAGATATTACAGCTGAATGAAGTCTTGCAATATCTCCCATAAGATAGTAGAATCCGTTTCCTGCTACCTTTCTTGCGCTGTCAAGATCTATACCGTTAAGTTTTTCTATGATATCTGTATGATAAGGTATTTCAAACTCAGGTACGAAAGGCTCACCGAATTTCTCAATTTCCACGTTCTCACTGTCATCCTTACCTATAGGTACACTCGGATCAATGATATTTGGAATGGTCATCATGATCTTCTTTACTTTTTCTTCAAGTTCGGCCTCAAGCGGCTCCAAACCTGCCAATGTCTCACCGATACTTGCTACAGATGCCTTTACCTGTTCTGCTTCTTCCTTTTTGCCCTGTGCCATCAAAGAACCGATCTCTTTTGAAATCTTGTTTCTCTTTGATCTGAGCTCATCAGCCTCGGCCTTTGTCTTTCTAAGCTTCTCGTCAAGTTCTATAACTTCATCAACCATTGGAAGTTTAAAATCCTGAAATTTGTTTTTTATATTCTGTCTTACAATATCCGGATTTTCTCTTAAAAATTTAATATCAATCATGGCTTCCCCTTTTTCTCTATATCTAAATATTTAGACGATATCTTTTGATATCTTACATAGAGAAAAGTATACATCAAATGAGCTTTTATGTCTATTCCAAGTTGGTATCGAGTTGCACGCAATATCGGCTTGATAAACCTTTTTCGGTATTGTATTATTCATTTATTATAAATAAACGGAGGTTTTCATGGATACACTAAAAGAATTCCAAAGAATCATGACTACACAGACTGACCTTGCTTTGTCAACCGTCGGAACAGACGGCAATCCAAATGTCAGAATAGTCAACTATTATTTTAATCCTAAAAATAATGTCATATACTTTGCAACCTTTAAAGATAATAAAAAAGTACAGGAAATAGATCAAAATCGAAACGTAGCCTTTACAACAATCCCCACAAACGGCAATGAACATATAAAGGCAAGAGGAATTGCACTAAGAAGCAAGCAAACCGTTTTTGATTTGGCAGATTGCTTTTGTGACAAGATACCCGATTACAAAAACACAATAGAACATGCAGGAAATTTATTGTTATTATATGAAATACACTTTAAAACAGCTACTGTTACTTTAGATTTGTCCAATATTCAAACGATTACGTTATAAAAGAGGGGCTGACTGTCAGCCCCCTTTTTTTACTATTCTACATATTTGCTTGTATAAGCATAATATACTTATTATTACTCTCCAAACTGTTTTAAACTGTCGCTGACTTGATACTCGTATAACTTTGTACGGTTGCTTATTATTTTATTGTACATCTCATTGCCGTCTATAAAACCTCTTGTAGTATCATAGGTATTTGGAAGAGTTGTGTAGTTAAGGAAAACACTTGTATTATTGGCTGCTGTAAAATCATTATCACTTAATTTCATTATATAGGTATATTCTACCGGATAATAAATTGTGGTAGTAGGAAATTTACCGTTTGCGTCCGACAAATTAGCCTTAAACACTACAAAGTATACATTTGTACCGTTAAACTGACGCTTGTCATCTGAGGTATACTGTAAATACTCTCCGGCAAATTCAATATCGCTTACCTGCATGTTCGGCTTATAATCTTTTGCAATATATGCATCCAGAGTCACTCTTGCCTCATCCTGCAATGCTTTTCTGTATTCGTCAGTCATATCTTCAAGTTTGTGTACATACGACTGCTCCTTGAACTTTTCAAAACCGTCTCCGGCCTCTATGACTGTATTCTTATAGTTGTTGCTATAAAGCTCACTTGGGAACTTAAATCCCTTTGTATCGCTGTTATCTCCGACTCCATAGGATTTGCCGACCAACTCCGGACCTGTCTTATAGCTTATTTTATCACTAAGCATTAAGGTCCTAAATGCCACAGGATAGTACATCTTAGTAGTCACATATTTATGTTCCACACTTGTAAGTACTCTGCTGTAAATAATGTATAATACATTGTATCCGTCCACATTTGTTTTGAAAAGATAGCCTTCATACTTTAAATCTGAAAGTGTAGTACCCTCACCGTATGCACTGTCTGTATATTCTTTTATAACCTCTGTTGCTTTACCATTTGCTTCTTTTATGAAATCTTCCGGAAACTCACTGTATTTTGTTACATAAGTTTCAAGTCCCGATACTGTGTAACTTTCGCTCATTTTCTCAGGTACTCTTCCATATCTTGTTGCCAAGAAGCTGATTTCATCTTCATTAAGATCAAGACTTATTGTCACAACATCATCGTTTTTTAGGTTATCATGCTTATCAATTTTAAACTTGCCTTTATGTATTATATCGTCACCGCTATAAGTAAACTTAGCTTCTCCCTCCGGTGCAATCCCTGAAAATTCCACCTTTATATCTTTAAAAGGATCAAACTTACCAAGTTTATATAGGTTTGAGATTGAATATTCTCCATTCTTATACTTTAACTTATAATTAATACTCTTGGCTTTTTCATCATCTACCGTCCAGGTATACTTAACCTTTTCGCCATTGCTTAACTTTTCAGTCTTTTCAAGTTCTACTCCCGATACGGCATCATGAAGTACATATACAGGTTCAAAAGCATAGGTCAAAACACCATACTCCTTTTTACCCTTACTGCTGTACTTTATCTTTTTTCCATAATCCTTTTCAAGCTTTTCCCAGTCAATATTTATACTTGCCTGTCCATAACCGTCATATCCGCTGGATTCAAAGCTGATATATTTGTTCAAATCAATAACTTTACTTGAATTCATAGCCAAAACTGCTATCAGAATAATAAGAAATGCAGCCATAGCACCTGCTATACCGAAGATAAGATTTTTCGGTAACTTTTTTTGACTGCCGGGGGTACTACCGGTATTAGATGTCTTTGTTCCGGTATCATTTTGATTCTGCTTCATGTTCACGTCCTCCATGGTAACTCCACAACTCTCACAAACCTTTGCTCCGTCGATGTTCATAGAACCACATTTTTTACACTGCATGCCTAACCCTCCCGAGATATTTTATTGTTGCCAATACCTTAACATAAATTCTTATATTTTTCAATCTATTTATTGTTATTTGCCAATAAAATAATAATCCAAATGTGAGTTTCTTCTATATAAAATGTAATTATTGTGTTTTTCTTAATCATTATTAAGGTTGATTTAATTCGTATTTTTTTGTATACTAGAACATGGAGGTGTATCGAAGTGGTCATAACGAGCCTGACTCGAAATCAGGTTGTCACTTTTTCGTGGCACGAGAGTTCGAATCTCTTCGCCTCCGTGAAAAGAACTGTAGTAGTAACAGTTTCAACAAAGGGAGTATGTAACTCATAGTAAGTCACATACTCCCTTTATTTTTCTTATTAGATTAGACACTTTACACTCATACCTATGTCTTAGCTTTGTGATTATTTAAGTAAAATATCCTGAAAACTATAATTGTCCTTACCTCCAATTTTAACAGTTATACTATCCTTTTTCCCTAAATCCTTCCCGGGAAAAATAAGTGTCATACCTTCATCCGTAAACATTGTATTGGCAACCGTTTCTTTTCCTGTATCATCATCTACCAGAATAAAAGCTTCGTGAAAAGCATCCTTATCATTGGGGTTTGATAGATATAAAACTATAGAATTTGGGTAAATCTCACTTTTATCAATTTTTGCAGTATAAATATCATAGCTGATATCGTAATTTAAAGTAATTGTTTTTGGAGAAACCTTGGTTGGTGAGTATAAATATTCATATCCGTCAAAAATTATGCTAATCGGAAAATTTTCCTCCAATGTATTCAATTCCATTACAAGATTTCCATCTTCAAAATTATATGCAACTAAATTTTGTACTGAAATATCCAGCTGATGATCTTCTCCTTCAATTTTAATTATCTTTCCATTAGTAGTGTCCTTTTTTCTAAATGTAAGATAATGCATAGGGGTCATGTCTATGTCTGAAATAAGTTCAAGACAAACTCCATCCTTTATTATTCCTTGAGATAAATTATTGTCCACGCTGACAGGAATATTATCTGTATTAGTTTCTCCGGTACTTTCATTTTCTTTTTCAACTATAGATGTTTCTACAGAATTAATATTACCTGAATCCTGTTTAACATTTACACCGCAACTGACAAGTACAGCTGTTATTACAACTAAGCTTACTATATACTTTTTTATAATTTTAATACGCATTTACATAACCATTTGCCGCAAAGTTATCTTTACGTCATCCAAACATTTTATTTTTTATTATTTAGTTTAAATCAAATAAATCTGATTCAAAAGTATGGTACTCAGTATCATCTTCACTTAATACCTCTTTAAATTCCTCCTCTGAAACTTCGGTGAATCCAAGAACATATATATCATCAGATTCTTCCACCAAAGTACTTATATAATTATAAAATTCTTCTGCATTCATCCCAACACAAACATCATCCTCAGGTATGCATTTATCACATTTCATAGAATCAGTTACTTCAACCCCCAGAGCTTCTATCTTTGCCCAGTACTCATCTTCTGTTAGAATCTCTCCATTCACTACAAAGGTATTTTCCCTTTCATTTTTATCTCTTGTCGAAGCTTGTATTGGATTAACACCAAAATTTAATAACAATAAAATAGCACTACATATGGCACAATTTTTTAATATATTACTGAGCATACATTTCTCCTTTATCTAATCTTAGCTATTTATATGTTTCAAGTATAATTTATTCAATACGGTATTTTAATACCAATATTGAACTTTAGTTTATCTCCATTTTTATATCTCATAGGATTTAACTCATTCATAGCCAACACCATCCTTTAATTCTTGTATATTATCACTTATTATACACACCAATATTACTCTATGCGAAAAATGTAATAAGTTGTATGGTTAATTGTAATAAAATGTCCTAAATCAATTCCCAAGTCTACAAAATCAAAACTTCTTTTTATTCTATCGGCAATATAAAACTGCTTCCACTATAAATACCCCTTTATCACAGGTGATTTGCAGAACTCCGTCATACTTGCTTAATACCTCTTTTACACTTTCCAGTCCTAAACCATGTCCTTTCTTATCTTTTTTTGTTGTTAAGAAATTTCCTTGAACTAAATTTACATTAAGATATGAATTTTCTATTCGCAATATAAGCCTACCTTTTGTATAATTTAGATTTAAGTGCAACATCGATTCTTCACCATGTTCATTTACTTCCTTTATAGCTCTTAAAGCATTGTCCAAAAGGTTTCCAAGTATTACAGTAATATCCATATCTGATATATCAAGTTTCTCCGGAATACATACATCCACACTGATATCGGTATTTGCTACTCCCTTCAATTTGTAATTAATCATACTGTCAACGATTATATTACCCGAATTACATAGCTTTTCCTCCATGTCTATATTTGACAATATACAGTTAAAATAGTCCTTAAATGAATCAATATCGCCTTTTTCATACAATGACTTGAGTGCAAACAAATGGTTTTTTATATCATGTCTGATTAGGGACATCTTTGCATTATCAGCTTGTATAATCCTTAATTGTTGCAGATATGATGAGTTCTGTTTTTGTAAAATAATTTTTTTGTTTTTTTCCTGTAACATTGTTAATGTATAATTATATAGTTGAAAACTTACCAAATTAATCATAATAAGCGCCGATACAACAAATAATATTTGTTTATGTTCTGTAACATTGGCAATATTTAAAAACATAATAATGACAAACAGACTTGCAATAGGTATACTGATAACTCCGGTCCAATATCCTATTGAAATATTTTTATATTTTATCAGATTATTTTTCTTACCGGATAATATCAGTGATACAATATATACTACAGCTCTAACACATATAATAAGATATATCGAATGTAATTCTTGTGCTTTAAACACAAATATCTTTCTATGATCGAACAGAGACATAAATATAATTTCAACAGCAAAAATAATCAAATACACATATATTGTTGCCGTTATTCTGCTCTTAATTGTCCCTTCATAATTAAATGTCAGTGCAAAAATGCTTATTATATGGAAAAACAGCATTAACAAAGGTATTGGTAGAAAAATAAAAACCAAAGAGCTTAACACAAAATATAAACTGTAAGATATGAACTCTATTTTTTTATTTATATCTTGTCTCTCAAAAAAAATACTTATAAGTTTAAATATTGAAATAACTCCCAGTGTGTTTGTAATCACAAATACACTATGCACCAATCTCATTTCAACTGCCCTTTCCTTTCAAATACCAGCTGTAGCTCTCTTATCTCTTTTCTCTTATTTCTGCTTATTGGGATTATACTTCCATCCGTCATTATCAATTCCTCGAATTTAAAACAAGTAATAAACTCATAATTTACAAAATAACTCCTATTTGGATGAATGAAAAACTTTGGTAAAACTTCTTCCAAACTTTTAATATTGCCGTAAAAATTATAGTTATTCTTTGTACCGAACAAAAAAATCTCTCTTCCTTTACTTTCAAAATATAAAATGTCTTTATAAGGGACTTTCACAGTTTTTCTGAAACTTTTAAATTCAAAACTCTTATTTTCCTTTTCAGATATTTTCATAGCTAATTGAATATCAGCAAATACCTTTTTACTGTCTATAGGCTTTTTTAAAAAGTGAAGCGGTTGCACATCAAATAACTGTCTATCATATATATCCTTCGATGATATATATATAATTTTTGTTATATAATCTTCCATTTGTTCACGAATAATATGTCCTACCTCTACCCCGTTTATCTCCCCAAGTTCAATATCTAAAAAGATCAAATCATATGGGCTCTCTTCTATATTTTCTAATAATGCTTCTCCGCTATAAAATGTATCTATGATTATATCTCCACATATTAAACTATCCTTCATGTCTATAATCATTGTCTTTAGTTCACTACACACGTCCTCTACATCATCACAAATGGCAATTTTAAACATAGTATATTCCTCGCATATTAGTTAACATTATATAAACATATCGTTGAACAAATATATTATATCAAATATTTATAAGCACAGGCAATATACCCATATTTTTTTGTCGTAATATTATCTAAATTATATAAGTAATTGTATATTTAGTTGTGTTTTTGTTTTTCTACAAAATCCTCATGTTAGTAAATAAAAATATCCTCTAAAAGTTACTTAGTTAAAAACTTGTACTTTACAGGATACTTTTATTTTGTACTGAAGAAATTACATTAATTTTCTACTTACAGTACATTTAATATAAATCATTTTTTCCCATATACTGGGTCGCTATTCTGTTTTCCGGATGTGCATCGCTCATATATATTACCGCTAAGAATATCCATTCTAAGGGCTTCATCATGATATATATAATATCTGCAATCCATTTACTCTTTATAAGTCTTGCAACAGAGAAGCCGTAGCGATCATATACTCCCCTCACAAGTTTGTGGAAGCGAGGTGTTTTCTCCTCTAAGATTTGTTCAAAGGCATTGGCTATACAGAGCTGCCTGTTTACTATAACCTCGTGACCGTGACGTATTCCTTTTCTTACAGGCTTTACCACTTTTCTGTGCCCGCCTGCCGCTACAGTGCAAAGGTAATGCTCATCATATTCGATATTTTGAGGTGCTTCCTTTAGTGACAATGTCCAATCTGCAGTTTCGGTCCATGCCTTTATAACGGAATCAGGTGCCTGACCGAAAAGCAGTAGTATTCCTATTATTATTCCAAGTAAAGGAAACATAAGAACGATAGCATATATAGGCCAAAGTTTTGAGTTCGACAGTATTTTATCTGCAAAATTTAAAAGTGGATTGCTTTGTATTTTTGTTCTCTCCATTTCATATTCCTGCCATTCATGTACCTTTGAAATCACAGTTCTTGCAACAATGCAGATAATACAAACAGGGTAAACAAGGAGGTATAAATCAAGCCATTTGTCACCCGATAAATCGCCTTTAAAAACCTGTACCGTAAAGACAAGCACTTCAATTACCCAAAGATACATTGCAGATATTGAAATAATTGCCATCAAAGGCGGTATTTTCTTTAACGGTCTGACTCTCAGATAAAAGTACCCTGCAATACCGATTGTAAAAATAAAAATAATTGTGGGTGCAGCTTCGGAAAAAATCGGTGTATGCATTTCCAGATTTTTTAGCTGTACGCTCCAGTCGGAACCTGTAACATATTTTCCTTCTGTAAGGTACAAAAATTCCAATATCAATCCATACCATATAGCTACCTGATCAAATCTGATAAAAGGTTTTAGAAGCTTCTTTTTTACCTCAAGATACAAAAGTACAATATGATACCCCGTCAATACTATCGGATACACAAATATTAAAGATACAAATAAACTCCAAATAATTGATTCCTGTGAAAATTCAGGTAAACTAAGCCTACCCAAACCGTAACCATATGGTCTTAAAGACTCAGCCAACTGATACATTACAAAAAGTATCATTGCTATTATGTAGCTTATACCCATGCTTGATATTAACGAAATTCTAAAAAGATATTTTTTCATATATCTATAACCTTTCTGTTATTACGGCCTATAAAGTGTTTATCAATTAATCGCTTCTTCCTATAATTGTTCCGCCACCAAGTACGAGTCCGCTCTCATCATACAGTACAACCGCCTGTCCCGGTGTGATTGCTCTTACCTTTTCATCAAAGTCTATTCTTATCCTGTCTTCTCCGAGTACCTTGACTGTGCAGTGTTCACCTTTATGTGAATATCTTATCTTCCCGACGGCTCTCATGCCGTCATAAAACTTCTCAACCGCCATGGCATTGAGATTGTCAGCTTCCAGACTGTATCCGAAAACATCATCGTTCTCACCTATCACAACTTCATTTGTTTCAGGCCTTATCTCGGTAACAAATATAGGATGCCCCAGCGCTATACCAAGTCCTTTTCTCTGTCCGATTGTATAGTGAAGTATTCCCTTATGCTTTCCAAGAATCTCTCCGTCGGCTGTCACAAAGTTTCCCTCAGGCATCTTTTTTCCTATTTCACTCTCTACAAATGAAGCATAGTCATTATCTGAAACAAAGCATATCTCCTGACTATCGGGCTTATTTGCCACTCTGAGATTGAATTTTTTTGCAATCTCTCTTATCTCATCTTTTTCATAATCTCCCACCGGCATCAATGTTCTTGAAAGCTGCTCCTGTGTAAGATTATAAAGTGCATAGGTCTGATCCTTGGCACTTGTCTTTGATGTTCTGAGTGCATATCTTCCGTTTTCAAGCTTTTCTATTCTTGCATAATGCCCTGTAGCAATATAATCAGCCCCAAGCATCATACTTCTCTCTAAAAGAGATTCCCATTTTACATATCTGTTGCAGGCTATACATGGATTAGGTGTCCTTGCCTGCACATATTCATTTACAAAATAATCTATTACCTTATCTTTGAATTCATCTCTGAAATTCATTACATAATAAGGTATGCCGATATCTCTTGCCACTCTTCTGGCATCATCCACAGCTGAAAGTCCACAACAGCCTCCGCTGCCTGACATATCCTCTTCATCTTCACTTTGCCATATCTGCATAGTCACACCTGTGACATCATATCCGGCTTCTTTTAAAAGATAGGCAGCCACTGAAGAGTCCACTCCACCCGACATACCTACCACTACTTTTTTCTTTTCCATATATTCTCCAAAAATTTTATTAAAGTCTATAACAGACAGTATATCATATACTTATTTGATTTGTAGCATTATACTATAAAGTCTTCGGATCAAGACAATGCCAATGCCCAAGCCATATTTCTTTTTCATATATCCTGTCAATATCTTCTTTTGTATATAAATAATCTGCTTCCCCTTTAAATATATCTTCCGGAAACAGTTTAAAATATTCATGTAAAAAATTCAAATACATAAAACCTCGGTCACCGCTTCCCTCAATATATACATATCTATAGTAGTCTATCTTTTTTCCGGAAGAATCTTCTACTGTAAAGCAATACGAATGCTCCCTTTTTATTATATTAATATACATAATTGCCCATGAAGATCTGTCATCCAAATACCATCTGAAATCATCATCATAATCCGGTTTATTTACGGAAAACATATAACAATTACCATAATCATATAAAGATTCCGAAGTAAACCCTCTTGACATCAGTATATTTACAATATCTTTTATATCTCTAAAACTGTTATCATCTTTTCTTCTTAAAATTCCTACATCTCCAGCCATGATACCTACTAAAATCTGTCCCTTTCTCTTTTCTTAAATATCCATTTTTCGTTTTTGTCCTTATTATTAAATATTTCATCAATCTGTAATTTAGTAAAGAAACAACCGTTATCAATATATAAAATATCATCCGGAAACTTATTTAAATAGCTATGTACTATTTCAAGCACCTGCATCTCTTTTCCTATAAGATCGGTAATCCTAAAATATGTCTCAAAGCCCATCTGTTTTATTTCATCTGTAGGGATATCTGTCATCTCAGTGTTACAATATATTTCAATCACTTTGTCATCGTCATAATTAAAATAATCGTCTCTATTAAATTTTTCATATAATATATTATAACTTTCTCTTTTAACCATAACAGTATTTCTTCTATCCATTTTGCTCAATGTTTGTGTCATTCTGTAAGGAATACCCTGCTTTGATTGAAGTCTTTTTCCGATTATTCTTCCCTCATATCTAAGTTCGACACCTTCTGTAATATTTTTAGAGTACAATGTCTTTAGCATACCATTCATAAAAGCCCCGATTGTCGTAAGACATATATTTATATAATAATCAATACTTTCTATGCTGTATGGTGATTTATAAATCCAATTCTTATCAGGCTTTCCGTTATAAATACTGTCTATCATCGCTTTATTATAGTATCTTCCATTATCCACATAAAAGATATCATTGGGATTCTCCTCTAAATATCTGTGCAACAATTCAAGAATAATCAATTCTTTTCCATATATATTTGAAAAACGATAATATGTCTCAAGCCCAAGTTCATTTGCTCTTTCGGTCGGTATTTCAAAATTTCTTTCATAATTGTACACCTCTATCATATGCTCCGCATCATTAAAGAACAAAATATCATTCTCCTCTTTCATATATGATATGCTGTACTCATTTTTATCAAAGGAAAATCTCATACTGTAGCCCATATCTATAAGCATATTATATACCGTATATGCTGTCTTTATCTTATTGACACCGGCTTTCCCCAGTATTCTACCCTCAAATCTCATAATCACCTCTATATCATTGCTCTGGAATCGGTATATCACCTCTTTTTAAATTATAGGATTTTTATACAATACTCATATTATACTTGTCAATTCAAATTCAATCATTTACTATTTTATTGTTAATATTATTTATACTATATGGCAGAAACGCTTTGCCATACCTCTAATAAAGAACAGGAGTACTATGATATATATGGACAACGCCTCTACCACTGTTGTGGATAAGGAGGCTTTTGATACAGCAAAAAAATATTTGTTTGAAAACTATGCAAATCCTTCATCAAGCTATTCTATGGCAAATGATGTAAAGGCCGATATGGAAGATGCCAGAGAGATGATAGCAGATATCCTCGGTGCAAGATATAATGAGATTTATTTTACCTCAGGCGGCAGTGAATCAAATAACTGGGCAATTCTAAAGGCTTCTGAACTTATGGAAAATAAAGGAAAGCATATCATCAGTTCAAAGATTGAGCATCACTCTGTACTGCATACACTCTCTTACCTTGAAAAAAAAGGATATGAAGTCACTTATCTAAGTACTGATGAAAAAGGGCTTATTGATATAAATGAGCTTAAGTCTGCTATCCGAGAGGATACAGTCCTTATAAGCATAATGTTTGCAAACAATGAAATAGGCACTATAGAGCCGATTAAAGAAATCGGAAAGCTTGCCCATGAGCACAATATTTTATTTCACACCGATGCTGTACAGGCTGTAGGACACCTTCCTATTGATGTAAATGAGCTGAATATTGATTTACTCAGTGCAAGCGGACATAAATTCCACTCACCGAAGGGAGTCGGATTCTTATATATACGAAGCGGTATTAAGCTTACATCTTTAATACATGGCGGAAGTCAGGAAAGAAATCGCAGAGCGGGTACACAAAACACCTTCGGTATAATCGCTATGGCAAATGCTTTGAAAAACTCCTATGAAACTTTGGATAAAGACAGTTTATATGTAAAATCTCTAAGAGATAAGTTATTTTCTTTGATACTTGAGAATATAGAAGGCTCTCATATAAACGGTGATATGGATAACAGACTTTTTAACAATATAAATATCCACTTTGAAAATATAAGCGGTGAGCTGCTCCTGATTTTATTAAATCAAAACGGTGTATGTGCATCTCTTGGCTCAGCATGTACCACCGGCAGTATAGACCCTTCTCATGTAATTATGGCAATTTCAAATGATAAAAAAAGAGCCTCATCCTCCTTGCGACTTACATTAAGCAAGTACAATACTGAAGATGAGGTCAACAAAACCTTTGAAATATTAAAAACAAGTATAGAAAAGCTTAGGATCTAGATTTTAAATATGTAATCCTGTGATTTGAACTCAACTCACAGGATTATATTATAAAATATTATCTGTTTTCACAAACCTCTTTTACAGTCTTTATAAGTCTTTCCATCAAGTTTACTCTGTTTAAAACAGTAATAAGATAGTATCCGTCCACCAGATCATAGATTTCATTTGCTATCTCTTTTGACATTGAAAGTGCGATCTCTTCCGCTTCTTCTCTTTCTTTACCGATATACTTTTCCACTATATCATCGGTAATATATATGCCGTTTACTTCACTTTGCATATATCTGGCATTTCTCTCACTTACTATAGGAATAATTCCGCCCATTATCTTAACATCCAGATTTTCTCTGGCTTCTTTAAGATTATCAATGGCTCTCTGTGTCAAAACCGGCTGAGTAAAAAGTACCTTTACACCGTTTTCCTGTTTTCTTTTTGCTTTTCTAAGTTCCGCACTGAAGTTCCTGGCATTTACATTCAATGCACCGCAGATATTCATAGGACTTTCAAAAACTTCATCATTCAAAGATTTGATAAAGTTTGCAAACTTCACTGAATTAAACTCAAATACGGATCTTATCTCATCTCTTTGGGCGTTCGGTATCGGATCTCCTGTGATTACAAGTACATTGTCAACTCCCATTGCACTTGCACCAAGTAATAGGCCCTTAGCAGCATTTACATTTCTGTCTCTGCAAGTCATATGTGGAAGCACATCAAAGTCAAGTTCATTTCTTACTTTGCAAGCAAGCAAACAGCTGTCCATTCTTGCTCTTGCTATAGGATTATCCGCTATAGTTACTATATCCGCACCTGCCGACTTTAATTTAGCCGCATTGTCTATAAACTTGGCAATATTGGTATCTATAGGCGAATCAAGCTCTACGGCTATAGGCTTTTGTCCGGATATAAGCTTTTGTTCAAATCTGTTTAATCTTATCTTCTGTGAGATATTCTTTTCTTTCTTTACGGATTTTCTCGGCTTTATAAGCATTCCGCTCATACTCTTTTTTAAAAGCTCTATATGTTTCGGAGTTGTTCCGCAGCATCCTCCGACTACGTTTACACCCATATCAAGAATATCTTCTATCTGAGCCGCAAAATAATTTGCCAATGATCCGTAGTATATTTTATTATCTCTTACTATAGGATATCCGGCATTCGGCATAGCTGCAAGGTATAATCCTTCAGTGTCCACATCCTTTAAAAGTTTTGCCATATGATTTGCACCGGAAACACAGTTAAGTCCCACTCCGTCAAAGAAACCTGACTCACAGATTTCTTTAAACATTGTTTTATAATAATAACCTTCACTTGAATAACCGTCAGGCATTACAGCAAAGGATGCTATAATAAAAGCTCCCGGTGATTTTTCCTTAATGTACTCACCTATAGATTTCAAACCGATGGTGCTGTTTCTTGTCTCGAAGTAAAAGTTATTTATCCCTTTTTCAAGGAAAATATCCGCAATGATCTTGTATTCCTCAAATGCCGCACTATTGCTGTCGGTATTTATTGACGCCATATCCGCAAATACATATGCTCTGGATTTTGCAACCTCAAGCGCTATGTCTATACCCGCAACTATTACTTTTCTCTGCAATTCTCTGTCACCTGAGAATGCATCTATACCTGTGGAAAAGGTATTTGTGAGTATCGCCTTTGCTCCCGCTTCGATATATTCATTATGTATACCCTTTATAAGCTCAGGATTTTTTATATTTGCAAGTTCGCATCCGATACCGTCATCTGTAAGTTCATCGTAGTATGTTCCCATTGCTCCGTCAAAGAGCAAAACATTATTCTTTAAATAATCTCTAATATTTTCCATAATTTATCATCCTAAAACTGTCTTTGCAATGTCAACCGAACTTCTGGCATCAGGTGCATAAAAATCCGCTCCCATCTCGTCGGCATACTCCTTTGTAAGTACGGCACCGCCTACCCATACTTTACAATCATTTGATACTTTTCTAATCTCTTCAATAGTCTTTTTCATCGCAGGTAATGTGGTGGTCATAAGCGCTGAAAGTCCTACAAGCTTTACATCCTCTCTTATAACCGTATCCACAACTTTTTGAATATCCACATCTCTTCCAAGGTCAATCATTCTGTAACCGTAGTTCTCTAAGATTACCTTAACTATATTTTTTCCGATATCATGTATATCGCCTTTTACGGTACATACAACTATCTTTCCCTTGCTTACATTGTGCTCACCCTTGTTTGCTATTCTTTCTTTGATAAGCTCAAAGGCGGAGCTTGCGGCATTGGCGGCATTTATAAGCTGTGGAAGGAATATTACCTGCTTTTCATATAAATCTCCCACCGTATCAAGTGCCGGTATAAGGTATTCATTTATTATTTCTAGCTCTCCTTTTGTCTCCAAAAGCTTCTTTGCATTATTATATGTCTCTTCCTTAAGTCCTTTTAATATTGCATCCTGCACAACTTCTTTTGTAACTTCACCATTGTCCGATACTGCTACCACCTTGGTTTCAGCCTTTACAGTCGCAAATCTCTCAATATATTTTACTGAGTCCTTGTCCTCGCCTGAAAGCACCTTAAATGAGTATATTGCATTCATAATGCCTTCAATATTCGGATTTACTATAGGCAGATCAAGACCTGCATACATTGCCTGTATAAGGAAATTCTCCGTAATATGACTTCTTGCAGGAAGACCGAATGAAATATTGCTGACGCCGAGGGTTGTATGAAGTCCAAGCTCCTTTGTCACCCTTCTTACAGCCTCAAGAGTTTCTTTTGCCTGATCCTGCTGTGCCGAAACTGTAAGTGTAAGGCAGTCAATAATAACATCCTCTTTCTTTAAACCGTATTCAAGTGCCTTATCAAGTATATGCTTTGCATTATCAACTCTTTCCTGTGCTGTTGTAGGTATACCGTTCTCATTTAAAGCCAATCCTATAACTGCCGCACCATATTTTTTAACAATAGGAAGTATAAGATCAAGTCTTTCATCCTCTGCATTTACGGAGTTTACTATCGCTCTACCGTTATATACACGAAGTCCGGCTTCTATTGCCTCAGGATTTGATGAATCTATCTGTAACGGAATATTAACTACAGACTGTACCGCCTTTACAGCCTCTATCATAAGTGCAACTTCATCACCGCCCGGAACACCTACATTTATATCAAGTATATCCGCACCAGATTCCTCTTCCTCTATTGCAACCTTACATATATACTCCATTTCATGGTTTAAGAGTGCTTCCTGGAATCTTTTCTTTCCGGTAGGATTTAATCTCTCTCCTACAACTCTTACGCCGTTCAGCTCCACCATCTCATTTCCGGAGCATATACCTGTTTTTGCCTTTGCCGGCTTTATCTCGGAAAACTCTCTGTTTTCAAACTCCGCTTTTAACTCACTGATAAATTCCGGTGATGTACCGCAGCATCCTCCTGCGTACTCTATTCCTATTTCTCCAAATTCCGCCATCAGCTTTGCAAAATCTGTTGCAAGCAGATCGTATTCACCTGTTGAAGGATTTGGAAGTCCTGCATTAGGCTTTATTATAATAGGCAGATTAGTCCATTCTTTAAGCTTCTTTGCAAGCGGCAGTATTTCTTTCGGTCCAAGTGAACAGTTAAAACCTATCGCATCCACTCCAAGTCCCTCAAGTGTTACCGCCATAGATTCTATCTTTGTTCCGGTAAAAGTTCTTCCTGTGGTTTCATATGTCATTGTGACCCATACAGGGAGCTTTGTATTTTCTTTTGCCGCAAGTACACCCGCTCTTACATCATAAAGATCTGTAAACGTCTCAAATATGATAGCATCGGCTCCGTATTTTTCACCTGCAACTACCATTTCTTTATAAATTTCATAGGCGTCCTCAAATCTCAGTACGCCAAGCGGCTCCAAAAGCTCTCCTATAGGTCCGATATCAAGAGCTATCTTTACATCTTTTTTACTCTCCGCTATTGCTTCCTTTGCGGATTTAATTGCAGTCTTTACGGCCGTATCCACATCTATCTTGCAACCTTCAAGCTTATGCGCATTTGCCCCGAATGTATTTGTATATATTACATTACTTCCTGATTCTATATATTTTAAATGTATATTTTTTACTATATCCGGATTGTCAAATCCGAAAACCTCAGGATGTTCTCCGGCCTTCATACCGGCGGCCTGAAGCATTGTTCCCATTGCACCGTCAAGTATCAATAATTTATGCATAACATCTGACTCCTATCTTTCTATATCTGCAGGATTTCAAAAGATTACATCCTGCGCAGGTCTTTTTAAGCGTCTCCAGTTTTTGATCGCTGACACCTATTATAGCTGTCACCGACTTTCTCGGTAACATTATTCCGCTGTCACTGACATTTACTCCTATTCTTCTTGTTGCATTGACAATATTTACAAACTGTCTTTGTATTGATATAGGTAAATCACCATATCCCGGTGAAAATCTGAATGTCAGATAATTATTTTCCTTTAAATACTGCTCTCTAAAGCCTGCTTCTATGCTGTCACATACAGCTTCTATAAGTGTCGAACCGCATGAGTCCATAATAAGTGCATTTGCTACATTCTTAAGTTCTTCTTTTCTTATGGCATTGTCAACTCCGACTCCTATTGTAGCAGCCATTAAAATAAGCTTATGGCAATCTTTTATATGCTTTTTGATACTGTTTCCCACAAAAAAGTCAAGCTCCGCCGGAAATTCTCCCTTGTTTTCAAGATCCCACTCCCTGAAAACAAAGTTCGGCTTTGCTACGGCATTTATTTTATCCATACACTCGAGCACCTGTGCATGCAGGTTTTCATCTATTTCTTTACCGTTGTGCTGAAGATACCTAAGTACCTCCGACTCATCATCCGGTGTAAGTTTTACATCTATATTAAACATTTCTCTACTTCCTAACATATATATTAAAAGTCTGTCGACTTGTTTCGTTTTACTATAGTAAGATAATTTATAAAAAAAGTAAAGTTTTACATTATATATATATCTTATAACCTGTTATGCATGATATATAGTGTATACTCTTTGATGTAAGAAATTTTTAAGTGGCATTTTTCTTTATATATGTTAGAATATCATATGTAAATTCTGTATTTACATATGTTTTGGGGATGTACCGGTTTCGACAGGGAACATGCAGCTGGTGAAGCTATTCGTATGCAATGCGTTAAATGGCAAAATTAAATATAAACGCTGAAGAAAATTTAGCATACGCTGCCTAAGGCAGTTGCAGACCTATAAGCACTCACACTTATAGAATCTGTATCGACTTATGTGAGAAACCTTATATACAAAGCTTTGAGTATATAGATGTATCATGAAGCTACTCTTTACTACAGTTTGTTGTTTGACTGTTTTAAAGGGGAATTTTGACAAGCAACTATAATAGTAGAAGAACAGGGAATTGTTTTTTGGACACGGGTTCAACTCCCGTCATCTCCATCTTAGAAAGTCTTGATTTTCAAGGCTTTTTTTATTTCAATTTTATTTCAACATCTTTGTAATCGAACTTTTGTTTGCATTTTAATCGAACATATGTTAGGATAGTAGTAGAATTATATCTGAAAAACAAAGGAGATTCGATGGATACATTAACACAAAAACAGGAAGAAATATATAATGTTATCAAGGATTCTATCTTAAGTAAGGGATATCCGCCGTCTGTTCGTGAAATCGGAGAACTTGTGGGACTGAAGTCCACATCTTCAGTACATGCCCATTTAAACACTCTTGAGAAAAAGGGATTTATAAGAAAGGATCCTACTAAACCGAGAACCATAGAAATTACAGATGATACTTTCAATCTGACACGTAGAGAAGTGGTCAATGTGCCGATGGTCGGCACTGTTGCTGCAGGTATTCCTATACTGGCAACAGAAAATATTACGGACTATTTTCCCATTCCAAGTGAATTTCTGCCAAATACCGATATATTTATGCTGAGAGTCAAAGGTGAATCTATGATTAATGTCGGCATACATGATGGCGATCAGATTATTGTATCCAAGCAAAATACGGCAAAAAACGGCGATATTATCGTAGCTTTGGTTGAGGATTCAGCTACTGTAAAGACATTCTATAAAGAGAAAAATTTCTATCGACTCCAACCTGAGAACGATTCTATGGAACCTATTTTGGTAAAAGAGGTTAGTATTCTCGGAAAGGTTATCGGATTGTTCAGATTTATGTAAAAAATGGCTGCTACATATGTAGCAGCCATTAAAAATATTAAGTTCAGATTATCTTGAGCCTGCTTCTTTAACCTTAGCAGCCTTACCGACTCTGTCACGAAGATAATATAATTTAGCTCTTCTAACTTTACCTTTTCTTACAACTTCTACTCTGTCAACAGATGGAGAGTGTAATGGCCAAGTCTTCTCAACACCGATACCGTTTGAGTTCTTTCTAACTGTGAAAGTCTCTCTTGCACCACCGTTTTGTCTCTTGAGAACTGTTCCCTCAAATATCTGGATTCTCTCTCTGTTACCCTCGCGGATCTTGTTGTGTACTCTTACTGTATCACCTACACTAAAGTCATCAACACTTGCCTTAAGCTGTTCTGCCTCAATACTTCTTATTAAATCGTTCATGTGAAACCTCCTATTATTTTGATGTTCTTAAAATTTCTTCCAGAGGACCATCGCCTTATTCACAACTACAGTATTGTATCATATGTTCTTTTACAAAGCAATAGATATTCTCTCTCAAATATTTTTAAATAATCATCTGTTTAGTTTATTTATTATATAGGATGGATAATATAACCCTTCTCATACTGTATTGGTTTATTATTACATTATTCTTTATAAAACTTTACAATTGTATTTATAGTATTTACTATGTCATATTTTTTTGTTAGAATCTTCTCGAATTTAACAAAATGGTACATGTATGTTTGATTTCTCTAACAGGCTTACATGTAAAAATACCATTATTTTGAAAGGAGTATTTTTATGAGTACTTTACAAAGTAAAAATATTGTCACATGTATAATTTTATCTATCGTAACATGTGGTATCTACAGTCTTTATTGGCTTTATTGCATCGCATCTGATATTAATGCAATATCAGACGATCCTAATGCAATGTCACCTGTACTTGTTATTGTTCTCAGTTTTGTTACTTGCGGGCTTTTCTTCTTATACTGGGTGTATAAGTCAGGTAGCCTTTTGGATCAGAAGATGGTAGATACAGGAAGAACAGCAGAAAGCCGTCCTATTCTTTATGTTGTACTTTCATTCTTCGGTCTTTCAATTGTAACATATGCTTTAATGCAGGATACTATCAATAAGCTTGCAGAAAGCGACAGCAACAAGTCTCCATTCTAATATGCAAGACAGAATTAAAAGAGTAATAAAAAATACCATTGCAATTTCTTGCCTTGGTATTTTTTTATATATACTGTATTTCGTTCATATTCGTATCCCATGCGCGTTTAAGACTATAACTCATTTGGATTGTCCAAGCTGTGGGGTCAGCAGAATGTGTGTATCACTTTCTCATGGTGATATAAGGTCCGCTTTTTACTATAATCAGATACTTGTATTTCTTTTTCCTTTAATCGTAATCTACTATATTTTTTATCAGTTACGATATATAAAAACCGGGCAAAGAAAAATAAGTAAACTTGAAAACAATATCATGATTGTTATAATTGTTATATTATTAATATATGGAATAATAAGGAACCTTCCTTTTTATCCGTACAGACTACCATAAAAAAGTCGGGAAACCCCGACTTTTTTATATTTCACCGTCTCTGAACTTTTGAATCATCTCATGTCCTACGCTTATATGGAAAGGCAGTACAGGTACATCTTCTCTCTCAAACCACCTTGCTTCGGATAACTCTTCTTCCTGCAAAGTTATTTTGTCATCTCCGTCCAAATCCGCAATAAATGCAAGCATCATAGTATCTGAAAACGACCACGGTTGGGATTTATAAGGTCTTATATTTTTTACCTTAAGTCCGACCTCTTCCTTTACCTCTCTTGCAACAGCTTCTTCAAGTGTTTCACCTACCTCAACAAAGCCTGCAACTAAGGCATAATACTTATAAGTACCTTTTGCATTCTTTGTAAGAAGAAGTTTGTTTCCGTTTCTGATCGCTACTATAACTGCAGGAGATATCTTAGGGTATTCTATATTTTTACACTTCGAACAAATCAATGCTCTTTCAGTGGCGGATTTTTCAGTCTTTGTACCGCAGTATCCGCAATATTTTCTGCTCTGCATCCATCTGTATAACTGTGAAGCACTTACACTTGCAAAAGCCTGATAACGAGGCTCAAACTCACGCAAAGCTTGTATTCCCTCCATATAGAATCCGCCAAACTCAGGAATACTTATATCATCTACCAGATAAAATTCCTCATCATCTACAGAGTTTACATAGTAGGATTTTTCATATATATTTTCATCTTCGTCTTCCAAATCTTCAAATCTCGGAATACTCAATGCTCCTGTCAATGCATCCTTTATAAGCATTATCTTATTGTACTCAAAATGTAAAACAAATGATTTTTTATTATTTTCCTTTGTGGCTTTCTTTCTCCTATATTCAGGATAAAATACTTTCGGATATATTTCCTGTATCATACTAATCTTTCTTTACTGCTTAAATCTATAACTCCTGATAATTATACTTTTGTAACAGCTCGTATCTCATATCCCATAGCTTCTGTGAAAGGTCCACATATGTCTCATGAGGATATGCAAGTCTCTTTGACTCATCCCAAAGGGTATCAAGCTCTTTTTTACAAAATTCTCTTAATTCCATTACCGAAGGGGATTTGTATACACATTCACCTTTTTTAAATATCGGTACCAAGAGTTCCTTAGTCTCAAATGAACCTGCATTAAGCTTTGTTCTCTTCCATGTCTCAACCGGATCAAAGAGCATAAGCGACTCGTCTGTAGACAGATTCTCCTCTTCCAAACAGATATAATCGGCTATTATCTTGCCTGTCTTTTTATTGTAAATTCTATATATTTTCTTATTTCCCGGATTTGTTATCTTCTCGGCATTCTCCGACAGTTTTATCTTAGGAATAAACTCTCCTGTTTTTTCATTCATAACTGCCGCAAGCTTATATACTCCTCCAAATGCCGGACAATCCTTTGATGTAATTAGGTTGGTACCTACACCCCATCTGTTGATTGCGGCGCCCTGCAATTTCAATGAAGATATAATATTCTCGTCCAAATCATTTGAAGCCGATATAACTGCATCACTAAAGCCTGCTTCATCAAGCATCTCCTTGGCTCTCTTTGAAAGGTATGCAAGGTCTCCGCTGTCAAGTCTGATACCGTAATTCTTTAGAGGTATACCGGCAGCCCTCATCTCCTTAAATACAGTTATAGCATTCGGTACACCTGATTTTAGGGTATCATATGTATCTACCAAAAGTGTACATGCTGTCGGGAAAGTCTTTGCATAGGTTCTGAATGCTGAAAGCTCATCAGGGAAACTCATTATCCAGCTGTGAGCATGTGTTCCAAGTATCGGTACGTCAAACATTCTTCCGCAGAGCACATTACTTGTTCCTACACAACCTCCTATCACAGCCGCTCTTGCGCCGTAGATACCTGCATCAGGTCCCTGTGCCCTTCTGAGTCCGAACTCCATTACTCCGTCACCGTCTGCGGCCAAAACCACTCTGGCAGCTTTTGTTGCTATAAGTGACTGGTGATTTATGATATTTAAAAGAGCCGTCTCTATAAGCTGTGCCTGCATTATAGGTGCAATGACCTTTACAAGCGGTTCTCTTGGGAATATAACACTTCCCTCAGGTATAGCATAGATATCACCTGTAAATTTAAAATCTCTGAGGTACTCAAGGAAATCATCTCTAAAAAGCTTTGTCTTTCTGAGATATTCAATATCTTCATCGTCAAAATGCAAATTTTCAATATAATCTATCACCTGATCAAGTCCTGCACAGATAGCATATCCGTTTTTATTCGGATTTGATCTGTAGAACATATCAAAGATAACCGTTTCGTTTACATTATTTTCCAAATGGTAGCCCTGCATCATTGTAAGTTCATACAAGTCAGTCAACAGTGTCAAATTTCTTTTTTCCATTATTCTATTCCATCCTTTTTTCCGGCAACTACACAAGCCTTATCTCTATCAATCTATGCTTTATTTAATGTATTGTCAAGCTAATTAATTTTAATCTAAGATAAATCACTTGTTTTCATTAAACAATATAAGTCCGCCCTTGCGTTTATGCCCTGTATTCCACAGCTCTTTAAAGTCAAACCATCTGTAACTTCCATAGCTTACAACTTTAACCATAAATTTTTCGCCGTCTTCCTCATATCCTGTAAGTAAGAACCAATGCCACACGAAATCTTTGAATTTCGGATTTTTATGCATCAGTACAAGCATGGGTATCGGCATTTTTTTATCTATCTGAGATTTTACAATCTTAACGGCATCCTCGATATCATTATCACCTGAAAACTCAGACAAACTTATACTGTGTTCATCAATATCTTCCAAGAAATCACTTATACCGTCAACATATATCTCAAGTCTGTCTATGCCTGTCCACCTTGGCCTCAGATAAGGCTTTACATCATTTGAAAAATCCACATAATCAAGTGAGTTCACATTCTCTATATCATATGGGTAGAGATTATCTTTACCCAAATACTTTCTCATATAAACAAAGCTGTCACAGGCTGTAACACAGGCGCATCCACCCTTATTCATCCACAGATTTTTGAAATCTTCCTGATTCCATCCGTATTTTCCGTCAATATAAAAATAATCCAGTTCTTTTTTCATATTCTCTCTAAAATTTTGGAGCAATATAATACAATCGTACTACATTGCTCCATATTAAAAACTATAAATCTTCTTCACCAAGCAGGTCTTCAAACTCTTCTTCATCAAGAAGCTCGTCAAAAGCATCTGCAACTATCTCATATTCTTCATCGGTCTCTATATTGGTAAGCTCAGGCTGTCCGTCCTCGGTCTCCGAGTATCTGTAAAGATATACAGTCCCCTCATCATTGTCATCCTCAGGCATTACCGCAATATACTCTCTGTCTCCTGCACTGAAAATGTTGAGCACAACACATTCAAGTACAGTATCATCCTCAAGTGTTATAGATACTGAAACATTACCTTCTTCCACTATACCGTTTTCAAATAAATTCTTATCGTCCATAGTTCTCCTTTATTTTACTTGACTGTTAAGGAAGTTTAAAACTTCCTGTTTATCATTACTTATTTGGTTTTTTAATTCCTCAAGACTTCCGAATTTCATCTCAGGTCTTATATATTTATAAAGATATACCTCTATTTCTCTGCCGTAAAGGTTTGCTTCAAAGTTATACAGGTATGTCTCAACTCTTGAAATATGATTTTTTTTATCATTTTCAATACTTGGATTTGATCCGACATTTGTAAGTCCGAGATAAAGAGTATCATCATCACCGATTCTTACTCTGGATGCATAAACTCCGTACTTGGGCAGATGCTTCTGGTTTGAAGGGAAAATATTTAAGGTCGGAAAACCTATGGTCGCCCCTATCTTATTTCCCTCCTCAACAACACCGCTTATAGAGTATATTCCTCCAAGAAGCTTATTTGCTTCTTCCATATCGCCCTCATCAAGCTTTGATCTTATAAGTGTTGAGCTTATATCATTATGGAAATCATCCTTTTCCTTTTCAATTATCTTTACATCATATCCCAAAGTCTTTGACAATCTGTTCAAAAGCTCAACATTTCCGCTCTTTTTATATCCAAAAGCCGCATCAGCTCCTGCAACTATCACAGCCATACCAAGTTTTTTGATAAGGATATCTGTCAAAAACTCTTCACCTGACAGCTTTGCAATATCCATATCAAAAGGATATTCTATATAATAATCAATGCCAAGTTCTTCCAATTTTTTTTGTCTTTCCACATTTGTAAATATCTGTGTGGTATGATTATTTCTTACAATATTTGACGGTAAAGTTTTGAAAGAAAAAACTACAGTCTTTAAACCCTTTTTATTAGCCTCTTCCTTCAGTGTTCTGAATAATTTTCTGTGTCCCCTATGCTCACCGTCAAATTTCCCTATAGCAACAGCTGTTCTCTCTGTTATCTTTATGTCTGTAGTATTTATAAATGTAATCACATTATCACCTATCTATAAAAACATCTTGAATGGCTTTAATTCATCCGATTCTTTTTTATATATTGCAATAAATATGTCATTAGAATCATAGACTCTATATAAGTCACTGTCTTCAAAATCTTTTTCAAATTTTAATTTATTTCCGTTATGCAGATATTTATCAAAGTCAGGGGAGGTATTTATTTTTGGCAGGAAGGAAAAATACTCTTCCACGCTCATTATCCTTTTATCTATATTATCTCTCTCTGATTCCAGTTGTTTTAGGGTAATTGCCCCGTCTATATCAAATCTGTCCACTCTCTTTCTGACAAGAGACTCCATACAACCGCCTACCGAAAGTTTTTCTCCTATATCATGGCATAATGTTCTGATATAAGTTCCCTTAGATACTTTGGCCTTAAACTTTACTCTCGGCAAATCCATATCGATTATATCAATATGGAAAATTTCAACTTTTCTCGGTTCTCTCTTTACTTCCTTGCCTTCTCTTGCCAGATCAACAAGCTTTTTTCCGCCTACTTTTAATGCCGAATACATAGGTGGAAGCTGCATATACTCTCCAAGAAATGAATTTATTGCCTCTTTAACTTCATCCTCGGTCAAATGTGAAGTGTCTTTTTTTTCCGAAATTTCTCCTGAAGTATCCTGTGTATCTGTAGACACTCCTAAAAGCAGTACCGCCTCGTATTCTTTCGACTTGTCAGTCAACATATCCGACAATACGGTAGCATTGCCTAACAATACCGGAAGTACACCGACAGCATCCGGGTCCAATGTTCCCGAATGCCCGATTTTCTTTTGCTTAAGAATTCCTCTCATTTTTGCTACAACATCATGAGATGTGAATCCTTTTTCTTTGAATATATTTATTATTCCGTTATAAGCATTCTTAGCCATTCAATTCTTTCTCAATCATAGGCAATAGTGTGTTTTTTAAAATTTCATCAGCCTTGCCGTACACTGTAGCACCGGCGGCTCTGATATGACCGCCTCCGCCAAGTGCAGCCGCAATACTGCTGACATTTTTATTTATAGAACGCAAACTTACTTTGTATTCATCTTTAGCGGTCTCATACATAAATAATGCGATCTCCACACCGTCTATATTTCTCAGATTGTCTATGATTCCATCCATTTTCTTTTTATCTGAAATATACTTACTCCAGGTATCATAATCCAGAACACCGTAGCAGCACTTTCCGTCAAATTCCAATTTGGAATTTGTAAGTACCAGTCCCAAAAGCTTGCTCGCATTAAAATCTTTTTTAAAATATGTATCATCTATGATTTTTGTGAAATCAAAACCTTTTGAAATCAGCTCTCCGGCTATATCCATGGTTTCCTTTGTGGTGGATTGATATTTAAACACTCCGGAATCATGGACTATACCTGTATATAAGCATTTTGCAGTCTCTACACTTACTTTATCACTATCCAGCAAAGTGTACAAGAGTTCACAAGTAGAACTTCTGAAATCTTCCACTATATTAAATTTTGCAAACTTTGTATTGGTGATATGATGGTCTATGCATATACTTTGTGCGGCACTCTCAAGCATTACACCTCTACTTCCAAGTCTTTCTCTGTCTGACGCATCTAAAGAAACAAGTAAGTCCGCCTCCATAAACGGGTCCTCACTTATCAGCTCAAACCCGTTCATAAATGAGAACTTCATTGAAGGCTTTTCAAGGCATACTTTTACATTCTTGTCTTCAAAATTTTCTGTTATATAGTTATACAATCCCAAGGTGGATCCTGTACAGTCTCCGTCAGGGCTTACATGACCTGTTATAGCTATATTTTTTGCATTTTCAATAAGCTCTATTAGTTTATTCATTGCCCTTCTCATCTTTTTTTATTACTTCATCTATCAGCTTATCCATTTTCATGCCGTAAGCCAATGACTCATCCAAAACAAATTTTAATTCAGGAGTATTTCTTAAGTTTAATCTTCTTGCAAGTTCTTTTCTTATAAATCCTGAAGAAGATTTAAGACCTTGTAATGTCTTCTTTGACTGCTCATCATCACCCAATACGCTGACATAAATTGTTGCGTATTTTAAGTCTGTAGTAACTTCCGCATCTGTTACACTTGTCATAGGTGCGACTCTTGGGTCCTTTACATCACCTCTTATGATTTCAGATACGGTTTTCATTACCTCCGAGTTGATCATAGTAGACTTTAAACTGTTCTTTCTCATACATTCCTTTCTTTATTATGATCTTGGAACCTCTACCATAGCATATGCTTCTACCTGGTCAAATTCCTTAATATCATTGAACTTTTCAAATACAAGACCGCATTCATATCCTGTTGCAACTTCCTTAACATCATCCTTGAATCTCTTAAGTGATGCAAGATTTCCGTCAAAGATCTGCTCTCCGTCTCTTGTAATTCTTACCTTACAGCCTCTTACAAACTTACCGTCAAGCACATAGCTTCCTGCGATATTACCTACGCCTGAAGCCTTAAAGATCTGTCTGATTTCAGCATGTCCGATAACCTTCTCCTCATAGATAGGCTCAAGCATACCCTTCATAGCGCTCTCTATATCTTCAATTGCCTGATAGATTACTCTGTATAGTCTAAGGTCTACATTTTCTCTTTCTGCTGTAGCCTTTGCCATCTGATCCGGCTTTACATTAAATCCGATAATAATCGCATTACTTGCAGCCGCAAGTACAACGTCACTCTCGTTAATTGCACCTACACCGCCATGGATTACCTTTACTGCAACTTCTTCATTTGAAAGTTTTGTAAGTGACTGCTTTACAGCCTCTACAGAACCCTGAACGTCAGCCTTTACAACTATAGGAAGTTCCTTGACATTTCCCGCCTTAATCTGACTGAAGAGATCGTCAAGTGAAAGCTTGGCCTTTGTATCTTCGATAAGCTTATTCTTGCTCTCTGAGATAAATGTAGCCGCAAATGCCTTTGCTTCCTTATCGTTTTCTGTAGCCACAAATACTTCACCGGCATTCGGTACGCTGTCAAGTCCCAAAATCTCAACAGGTGTTGAAGGTCCTGCCGACTTTACCTTTACTCCCTTATCATTCATCATGGCACGAACCTTACCTGAGCATGATCCTGCCGCTATAAAATCTCCTACATGAAGAGTACCCTTTTGAACAAGTATTCTCGCTACAGGTCCCTTACCCTTGTCAAGCTCAGCCTCTATTACAAGACCTCTTGCTTTTCTGTTAGGATTTGCCTTAAGCTCCTTTACTTCCGCTGTAAGTATTACCATCTCCAAGAGATTTGATATACCGTCACCGTTCTTTGCGGATACAGGTACGAAAATTGTGGAACCGCCCCAATCTTCAGGTATAAGCTCATACTCTGAAAGCTCCTGCTTTACCTTGTCAATATTTGCGGCCGGTCTGTCTATCTTATTGATAGCAACTATTATTTCAACTCCTGCCGCCTTTGCATGGTTTATAGCCTCTACAGTCTGCGGCATTACACCGTCATCTGCAGCTACTACAAGTATTGCAATATCTGTAGCCTGTGCACCACGCATACGCATTGCTGTAAACGCCTCATGTCCCGGTGTATCAAGGAATGTTATAGGCTCTCCGTTTATTTTTACCATATAGGCACCGATATGCTGTGTAATACCTCCGGCCTCTCTGCTGGTAACATTTGTTTTTCTAATAGCATCAAGAAGTGATGTTTTACCGTGATCGACATGGCCCATTACAACCACTACAGGCGGTCTTGACACCAATGTCTCTTCCGGATCCTCAGCCTCCGCCAAAAGTTCGCCGATAACATCTACCTTCTCCTCCATAGTACAGATTACATCATACTCAAGAGCAATCTCTTCAGCCTGCTCGAAAGTAAGCTCCGTATTAAGTGTAACTATCTGACCTTTTAAGAAAAGCTTCTTTACAATTGTTGACGGCTGAAGCTTAAGCTTTGAAGCAAACTCCTTGATTGTAATTGTCTCAGGAATGATGATTTCTTTGATATCATCCTGTACCTCTTCAACCTTTTGCTTTACAGGCATTATAAACGGATGCTTGCTCACCTTGCCCTTTGCAGGACCGTCCTCGGTTCTGTGCTTCTTATCGTTCTTGTTGTTATTCTTGAAATTATTCTTATTAACTCTGTTGGAAGTTTTCTTGCCTAAACCGTCAAGTACGGGAACTCCTGCTGCAGCATCATTTTTCTTAAATCCCTGCTGCTTGTTGTTTCCGAAACTTCTGCCGGTATTCTCATCCTTGGAGAAATCCTTATTTCTGTCATTTCTGTTGTTTCTGTCATTTGAGCCCTGGAAGTTTTTATTGTCTTTTCCGGCAAAGTTTCTGTTTCTGTCGTTATTTCCGGCACCGTCTCTGACCTTTGAGTTTCTGTCGTTCTTAAAGTTTCCCTTTTGGTCCTTATCTTTGTTAAAAGGCTTTTTATCTCTGTTTTGCGGACGGGAATCCTTACCTCTTGCCTTATCTCTTTCTTCTCTTTCTTTGAAGATATTTCTTATAGGCTGAGCACTTTCCTTAGCTTTTTTAGCGGCTTCCATCTCCGCATATACATTTCTCGGTTTAGCAGGCTCTGCACTCTCTAAAACCGGAGCTTGTGCCTTCTTCTCCTCTGTAGCAACAGGTGTTTTACTCTCTACATTTGCTACAGGCTCTTTTGCTGTAACAACTTCCTCTGTCTTTACAGTCTCAACCGCCTTTTCTTCTTTCTTTATTTCTTTTGAAATATCGGATTTTGAAATGTCGGTTTTCTTCTCTTCCGTAGCCTTCTTTTGAGGCTGCTTTGTTGCTTCCGCATCCTTTTTTGTATTCTTCTTAGGAGCCTGCGCAGATTTTGAACCCGACTTTTTTGCAGGCATCTGCTGTGCATTCTGCGGTCTGAATACTACAACCTTTTTCTTAGGCGCTTCCTCCTTCTTTGTTTCCGATACTTCCTGTGTAGTCTCTACCGTTCTGTTGTTTTCCATATTTTCTTTATTATTATTCACTACTTTATTTCCATCTATTTTATTGAATTTTTCTCTAAGCATTTTTTCTTCATCAGCTGATATATTTGACATGGCCACCTTTGATATGCCGTTCTCCTTCAAATATGCTGTCAACTCATTATTATTTTTGCCTAATTCTTTTGCCAGATCGTTTACTCTCAATTATCATTCCTCCGTGATTTTTAATATTGCATTTTTAAATCCGTCCTCAGTTAATGTTATTGATGATCTAAGCCCTTTGCCCAAAATCATTCCCAAATCTTCCTTTGTGGAATATATTAATATAGGAACATGATAAAATTTACATTTATCTTCAAATTTCTTCTTCGTGTTTTCAGATGCGTCCGATGCTATTATTACCAGCCTCGCCTTACCGGATTTTATGCACTTTTCAACTGAAAACTCTCCCGACACCACTTTACCTGCTTTCATAGCAAGTCCGATTAAATTTAATATCCTATCTCTTGCCAAGTTCCGCCATCTCCTCACTAAGCTTTAATAAAACATCATTATCAACATTCATCTTAAATGCTCTGTTAAGTCCCTTGGTCTTTATTGCTTTTTGCAGACAATCTATATTATTGCATATATAAGCACCTCTTCCGTTTGCTCTGCCGGTGCTGTCTAAAAGCATCTCTCCTTCGGGTGTCCTTACTATTCGTATCAATTCTTTTTTAGGCTTTGACTCATTACATCCGATGCATTTTCTTTGAGGTGTTTTATTCTTCAATGTCGTTGTCATCTTTTGTTTCTGCCTCAGCACCAAATTCTTCAGTATCCGGTGTATATCCCTCGTCAACAGGCATATCATCAGACATATCTTCACTGCCGTCCAAAGAATCAAATACTCCCATTTCTCTTGCCTGGCTCTCACTCTTTATATCTATCTTATATCCTGTAAGTCTGGCTGCAAGTCTTGCATTCTGTCCTTCCTTACCGATAGCAAGTGAAAGCTGATAATCAGGAACTATTACATCAGCTTCTTTTGTTTCTTCATCCGCAACAACAGCAATTACTTTTGCAGGTGAAAGTGCATTCTCTATCAAGTATCCCGGATTTTCATCCCAGTTTACTATATCGACTTTCTCTCCTCTAAGCTCTTCCACCACAGCATTTACTCTGACACCGTCAACACCTACACAGGCACCTACAGGGTCAATATCGGCTTCATGGCTGCATACGGCAATCTTTGTTCTTGATCCGGCCTCTCTTGAAATTGACTTTATCTCTACCACTCCGTCTCTGATTTCAGGTACTTCAGACTCGAAGAGTCTCTTTACAAATTCAGGATGTGTTCTTGATACCGATATTCTCGGTCCCTTAGGATTGTCCTTTACCTCCAACACAAATACCTTCAATCTGTCTCCGAGTTTTAATTCTTCTCCTTTTACCTGCTCACTCTCTGCAAGCACGGCATCTATTCTGCCGAGATTGATTGCAATATTCTTACCCATAAATCTGGTAACAACACCGCTTACTATATCTCTCTCCTTCATATAGTAGTCGTTGAATATCACTTTTCTCTCTTCTTCTCTTATCTTTTGTAAGATAACATTTTTGGCAACACCGGCGGCGATTCTTCCGAATTCCTTTGAAATAACCGGTACAAGTACTGTATCACCGATGCTTAAATTAGGATTTTGCATTCTGGCATCTGCAAGTGATATCTTTGTTGCCTTGTCTTCTATAGTAGGCTTGCTGCCCAAAGTCTCTACAACTTCTTTTGCCTGTATTATGGAATAATCACATGTGTTAGGATTTACACTTACCTTTACATTATCCGCTGTTCCGAAATTGTTTTTACATGCGGAAATTAAAGAGTTCTCAATAGCTTCCAAAATTGCCGCCTTACTTATATTTTTCTCTTTTTCCAGGAGATCAAGTGCCTCCAGTAATTCCTTATTCATCCTTAGTATTATCCTCCGTTAAAAATCTATCTTTAATCTGATATTTGCAATTTCTTTTTTTGTAAAGACTTCGTCTCCACCTTCTGTTTCTACAGTAATGTTTTCACCGTCAAAAGCCTTTAATATTCCTTCAAAATCTTTAACACCTTCTCTTGCCTTATAGAGCTTGAGTTCCACTTCCTTTCCAAGTTCTCTTATGAAATCCTTGTCTTTTTTCAGTGCTCTTCCAAGTCCCGGAGAGGAAACCTCCAGAATATATCCCTCTTCAATAAAGTCCTTTTCATCCAGCCAATCGCTAAGATGTCTTGAAATTTCGACACAGTCATCTATTCCTATGCCGCCTTCTTTGTCCATATCACAGTATGCTCGTAAGTAGTACTCTCCCGCCTCTTTTACAAATTCGACATCCACCACTTCAAATTGGAGCTCACCGCTAAGTTTTTCCAAGAACTCTTCCGTTCTTTTTACATAAGTTTCACTTTTGCTCATTTCTATCCTTTCATATGCATAAAAAAGTGGACCCACCGGCCCACTTTCCTGTCAAACATATTTTAATCACTATAGCACATTTCTTACATAAATGCAAGGGGGAAAAGATAAATTTGAAATGCTGTCAACATATAATCACCGTCACTTCACAAGTAGTATATACCACGGTATATATTTAGTCGATATTTATAATACTGATACTTATACCAAATAATACAGCTTACTGAACAATAGAATATCAATATGCATCAATATATCCTGCCAATGCATAGCCTTCAAATCCGTCATAATCTATATAATAAAATCCTTTATCCGCTCCGCTATAAACTGTAACTATAGCTCCAAGCGGAATCTTTGTAATCTCCTCTCCCTTTGTGCTTGGAGTCCTACGAAGTGTTATATATTCATTGCATCTTACCACTTTTCCTGACCATACCGTGCTTGCTTTTGTAGATGCAACATAATGATCATACGGGTCGACACTTAAATATGATGCCAGTGCATAACCTGTGCTTCCATTGTAACTTACTTTATAAAAACCGTTTGCCGCATTCTCCATAAAGCTTACCGCCGCACCTAAAGGTATCTGCTTTATCTCCTTTGCATTTGTGGAATCTGATACACGAAGCGTAATGCTTTCATTACAATTCACTACATAAAGAGTTGTCAAAACCTGTGCCTGAGTAACAGCTACAGTTTGAGGCTGAGTTTCCTGCAAAGATTCTGAATGTGCAACCTCTGCTACCGTTTCCTGAACAGCAGACTTCTCAGCTATGTTGCTCTCCTCCAATTTAGCACTCTCCTCTTTCGTTTCAGACTCATCCTTACTTTCTGCTACGGTTTCAGTATCACCTCCAAATTTTATGGTAACACTTTTTGAACCGCAACCTGACAAAATACATATACTTACAAATACACAAATTAAATATATTATTTTTCTCATAAAACCTCCACTATTTATTAAAGTACTGATCTATAGCATTTGCCATAGATTTTGCAATTTCATCCTTTTTCGTTGAGAGTATCTTGGCATCAATAGCGTTATCGGCAAATCCTACCTCTACCAAGCAAGTGGGAATAGATGAATATGAGAATATTCTAAGAACTGCAGTATGTGTTCCCTTATTCTTCAGACCTGTAGCGGCCGTAATATTGCTTTCCATATTTTCGGCAAGTTTCTTTGACAACTCTATATTTGTCTTTGTCAGTCCCATTATACTTGTATATCCGGGATAATCACTACCCGATATATAATCATTGTCTCCCGGATAGAAGCTTAGAGTACCTGAGTTTTTACCTGTATTTGAGTGAATTGATATCATTATATCCGAGGTCTCACCGGCTAAAGCACTTCTGGCACCGTTTGAAATATTTTGATTAAAATCAGTCCTGCTCAACACCACACGATATCCCTTATCTATAAGCAAATCCTTAAGTTTCAGTGCTACTTTCAGACTGAATTCAGGCTCCGTCTCTGTTTTGTCATAGATATTCTTACTGTCTCTTGCTTCAACACCTACTCCATAACCCTTATCACCTACCATAGAAGTCTTCATGGGCTTTAGCATTGAATCATCAACAGGATAATATTTTTCTCTTTTATGATTGGCTTCGGGTGCATTATTGTCACCATGTCCGGGGTCTACAAATACGGTATGTCCGTTGAATACAGCCGGCTCAAATACATAGGCCTTATAGTCGGGAGCACTACCGTCGGCATTTTTCCACAAATACGGTCTGTACTTTGAGTTTTCACTTAGATGATACACGCCCTTATCTGTAATTATCTTACTATTTCCCTTTGAATTCTTATCCTCCTGCTGATTAACTGCCTGAGTAGCAGCTGTAGTCTCTGCAGTACCGTGTCTTGTTACCGGAGTTACTTTTCTTTTTGCCAAACCCGCACTTACACTTATACTTGTCGCTATAGATATAACCAATACACATGTACATAACAAATTATACTTTTTAATTCTTTTCATATTCACTCCTTACTTTGTATATCCCATCTCCTTTTCAAAGGCGATTATCAAATTTCTGTTTTGTATCTCAATATCACTTAACATATTGTCGTTAAATTGTTTTGCAGGTATGGTGCCGTGATACCAGCTGCGGGAATTGAAATAGTTTTGCAATCCTGCATCATCAAACATTCTTCCGTGTTTTGCATAGATTTCATTTCTTGCAAGACGACACTGCTCGGCACCGAGGCCTGCCAATTCACTTTTATCCAGTACTCTTACGCTGCTGTCAGGCAAAATAAATTCATTATTTATTGCGACTGTACTTGGCATTGTAGCAGGCTGTACGGTCTGTGCCTCTGTAGAAACGGGCTCTGTCTGTGCCTGTGTTGTTACATCTCCCTCTTCGCTCTCTTTTTCCTTGGCTCTTCTCTCCTTTTCCTTTTCTCTCTTTGACGACTTGCTTTTTTTATCAAGCACACTTTCCTGATTTGTACTGTCATCAATTGATATGCTGATAATTCCTGTCTGAATCAATGCAAATAAAATCAAAAGAAGTGCAAGGATAATACCCGCTATTGTAATAAATACAATTTTAACGCCTTTATTCTTCTTGGTTTTTTTAGCCTTATTACTTTTACCCGAAACATTACCGTGAGGTAAAGCAGCTTCCGAACTTACCTTATCGTCATCTTTTTTAAGATTTACTCCACCTTCATCCTTTTTTACAGGCTCACCGCAGTTTGTGCAGTAATTCATTCCGTCTCTGACTTGCTTTCCGCATTTTGAACAAAACATGCTCATTCTCCCTTATCTTCTTTATATAACAATTTTACCATAATTTTTTCCTGAATACTATATAATCGACCTCTGTTCCTGATTTACACTTAATATTTTAAGATGTATAATATTAATAATAAAGTAAGGAGTTCTATTGAATATGAAAAAAGTCATAATCGCTGTTACTTTCTTGACTCTGTCGGTTTCTTTGACTGCATGCGGACTTGTTGACAAGGGCAGTCTGAAAAAGATAACTGAAGGTCAGGAGTTCAACGCATGGGAAATGGATCTGGTGGAAAAACTTGAATCTTACGGTCTGGAGGAGAATGAAAAAGAGAGGCTTCAAAAGATTGATGCCGAATGTGATGATATCGGAGACAATGATTACAAGAATCAGCTTTTGATTGCAAAAAAGCTTGTCAAACTGACTTCACAAGTAGAATCCAGAATCGAGACTTCAGCTAAAGAACTTGTAGAAAAATTAGATAATGCCGATGTACCCTATGCTTCGGAAGATGAAAAGAAAAAACTTGCAGAATACAGTGAAACCGTTTCCGAAATGCTAAAGAAACATGATTTTATCAATTACAAGGAGGTTTCAGAAAACTGGAGCAAACTTGTAGAATACTCCAGTACAAAACTTACCGGTCTGGATGTAAATATAGTTCAATTTGACTACACCAATTATCCTACAGTCAGAATGTATGTGGATGTAAAGAACTCTTCGGGTGATGTTGTCACAAATCTCTCACCGAATATGTTCTATGTATCACAAAAAAGCGTGGCAAACGGTGACTTTCAGTCTGTTACAATTAAAAATATTTCAATGCTTGATCAAAAGGATGCATTAAATATTGATATGGTTGCAGATACAAGTGCAAGTATGGAAGGAGAAAGACTGAGCAGTGCAAAAACTGTAATGTCCACCTTCCTTAATACGGTTCAGTTTAATGTAGGTGATAAGGTAAAGCTTACAGAATTCAACTCATATATTTATAAAAGCGGTGTATTCACTTCCGATGTAAACGCGTTAAACCAAAAGATTTTTTCATATATTGCATCAGGACAAACTAAACTGTATGATACACTTATCTATGCCGTTCAGGATGTATCCGGAATACCCGGTGCAAAATGTGTCCTTGCTTTTACCGACGGCGAAGATGTCGGAAGCTACAATAGTGCAAGTGATGTTATAAATGTGGTATCGGCATATAAGATTCCTGTTTACATAGTCAGAATAGGTGATAATTACAGTGCAAATGACAGTGATCTTATTCAGATTACCTCCGCTTCAGGTGGTGAGTTTAAATACTTCAACTCTTTCGGTATGGATATGGGCAATTTCTACAGCAGCATCTACAAGGGTATGAAGCAGTACTATGAGATAGAGTATGAAATGCCTGACGCAAATAATTATACGGATAAGAGAGATATCAGTGTATATGTGAAGGGAGACGGAGTCGGAGGAAGTGCGGATATAGAAACAAACTCAGGAAATGACTTCTTCAACACCCTTCTCGGCAATTTCCTAAGAAGCTATATTGAAGATATGAATGCACACAGCTACAATCAGATGGCTTCAAAAATTGACGATACAGTAAGTCCTACAGATGAAACAGGACTTAAATATCAGATGACTAAACAGGTTACAGGTGGCTTTGCCAATGTAGTAAGTGAAAGTCTTATGTCCTACAATGTAAGTTCTATAACTGTGGTGGATGAAAATACCATAAAACTTGCTACCAACGAAGATTATGATGTTATACTTGACAGAAAATACTCTTCATTTACAGGAGACAAGCTGACTCAAGTCAATACCGCTCTATATAAAAACTCATGGAGTGCAAATGCAGACAGTCAGATACGTATCTGGGAAAGAGTAAACCAAAAGCCCGAATATATTCTAAAAAAAGGCAGTGACGGTATATGGAGATTCTCAAAGTACTCTGTAGACCCGGGATCCAATGCAACCATTGCGATATATGATGCCATGGTTATTTACTAAAAATAAAAACTCCTCAGTCGGTTTACCTGCTGAGGAGTTTTATTTGTAATAACTCTTATTTATGTTAATTTTTAAAATCCGAAACCTGAAGCTATTGCCTCGGCATCCGCATCAACCCATTTATTTATCAAATCGGATTGCATAGCCTTTTTTCTGACTTCAGGCACCGAGTGAAAACCGTGTTCCACTATCATTCCGGGTACTCCTGCTACATTTGCACCTCTAAGTACACCGTAATAGTCTCCGTTTTCTCCCATTCTGTAGTATACACTGCCGTTTATTGTAATACTGTCATTTTTTGCAACAGTCCACTCACTTAAGGAACCTTTCTTAACCGAATCAAAGTCCTTACTCTTTGCAAGTCCTTCATTAAAGTTTACAGTTGAAAGATTCTCTCCTATCTTATTGGCAATATTTATACAAAGTTCATTTTCTTTTGCAAGCGAATTTAATATAATAAGCGGCTTATTAATTGCAACAGGCTGTGAATTTGTAGGATATCCGTTTGCATGTGAATTGTTTGAATTAGTATGCAATGATATAAACAAATCCGCACCGCTTCTTCCCGCCATATCTCCTCTAAGTGAAATATGACCTCCATCCAGATTTTTATCTGTAAATCCGTCAATGGTAATACTTTCCGTTGTTCTTGTAAGAACCGAAGATATACCGTAGTTTTTCTTTAAACTGTCTCTTAAGGCCAGTCCGAGTTTTAATACCGCCATAGATTCCGAGTAACCGTAACCGTCCTCTCCCTCTATGGCATTCTTTGTCTGAAAATGTCCCGGATCAATACATATAAGGACATTACTTGCAAATATTGATTTACCCTTTACCTGCTTCCCGTTTTTTAAATATGCGTCCACTCTGTACTCATATTTTACATATCCGTTTGTGCTTATTTTATCGGTATAAGAGATATTTCCTGTTTTATTTACATCCTTTGATGAAATTCTCTTTATCTCTTTGAAGTCCTTTGCAGATGCATCCTTTCTCAGGATGACATATCTGCCAACTTCATTTATACCGCTGCCTGAAAAAAACAGATTAATCTCATTTTTTGACTTTCTTTCAAAATCAATACTGTCAAGAGCCGCCTTTACACTTGCCTCTGAAGCATATGTAATCTTTCCGACAGAAACAAAAGCAAGTACACAGGCAATCAGAGTAAATATAATCTTTTTCCCTGTAAATCCGCTCATAGATTAGAACATCGGTACAACAGCACCATTATACTTACTTTCTATAAATTTCTTTACAGTATCGCTTTCAAGAGCCTTTATAAGTGCAAGAGTTGCATCTGATTTCTCATCACCCTCTCTTACAGCTATAATATTTGCATATGTAGTAGCCGCAAGTGACTTTGAATCCTCTATAGCAAGTGCATCGCTTACCTTTAATCCGGCCTCGATTGCATAGTTTCCGTTTACAACGGCAACATCAACATCTTTAAGTGTTCTTGCAACCTGTGCTGCCTCAATTTCCTGAATATCAAGGTTCTTAGGATTTTCAACGATATCCTGCTTTGTAGCATTAATACCTGCACCCTCTTTTAACTTTATAAGTCCGTTTGCCTCAAGTAAGAGCAATGCTCTTGCCTCATTTGTAGCATCATTAGGTACTGAAATCTTTGCACCGTCTGCAAGTGCATCAAGTGATGCAGTCTTTCCGGCATAGATACCGAAAGGCTCATAATGAATTGCACCTGCTGAAACAAGTGTTGTATTGTGCTCTTTGTTAAAGTTCTCAAGGTATGGATAATGCTGGAAGTAGTTTGCATCCAATTCTTTTGTATCAAGGGCCACATTCGGCTGGATATAATCATTGTATTCAACTATCTTTAAATCATAGCCTTCTTTATTCAACTCTTCCCTTGCAGCCTCTAAAATTTCAGCATGTGGTGCAGGAGTTGCTCCTACAGTGATTGTCTTTAAATCTTTTGAAACTGCACTTGTTTGTGCCGACTCGCTTACAGACTCACTTGCGCTTTCACTTGTCTTTGTATCTGCTGCCTTCTTTCCACATCCTGCAAGTGCAAGAAGTGATACCAAACCTAATGCTAATAATATTCTTTTTTTCATTTATTATTCCTCCTTAAATTTCATATACAATATATAGACCATACAAGATATTATGTCAATGATTTAGCCAACATATGTTTATAGTCTTTTTTTATAACAGGTTATATTACCTTATTCTCTTATCGGAACTCTTTGAACTTCTCATAAAGATTTCCTGTATTATTTGAACCAAAATCACAAGGATTGCTACGGTAATAAACATTATTTCCGTCTGATATCTGTAATATCCGTAGTTTATGGCGATTGTTCCAAGACCTCCGCCACCTGTAAATCCTGCCATAGCAGAATATCCCAGTATTGTTGTAACGGATATTGCAGCACCTACAAGAAGAGAAGGCTTTGACTCCGGTAAAAGCACTTTAAATATAATCTGGGCATTACTTGCACCCATTGACTTTGCCGCCTCTATTACACCTGCATCCACTTCTTTGAGTGAGGACTCAACCATTCTGGCGATATAGGGTGCCGCCGCTATGACAAGAGGCGGTATTACGGCAACAGGTCCGATTGAAGTTCCAACTATAATTCTTGTAAGAGGTATTACCATAATAAGCAATATCATAAAGGGAACCGAACGTATAAGATTTATAATCATACCCAATATACCGTTTAACTTCGGCATAGGCTTTATACCTGTGTTATCTGTAACAACCAAAACAACCCCAAGCGGAATTCCTATAAGGTAAGAGAAGAATGATGAAGCAACAGTCATTAATAAAGTCTCAAACAGACCTTTTAAAATCATTGATATCATATTATTCTGTCATCTCCTTTCCTTCGATTAATTCCACCTCATGATATACCACACCGATACTGTCAAGATATCTCTTTGCTTTTAATGCCTCTTCTTCACCGGATATCTGAACAATCATATGACCTACTGCAGAGCCTCCGATATCCTTTGTCTGTGCATAAAGAATATTAACAGGAATTCCGCAGGATAAAATCATATTTGATAGTACAGGCTCAAAAGAGCTTCTGCCGTCAAATTCTATACGAAGTTTAACTCCCGATACAATTTCTTTATTCGGCAATACATCACCGAGTATCAACTTTTTACCTATGTCGGACTGCGGATTGGCAAAGATGTCTTCCACTCTGCCCATCTCGGCAATACGGCTGTTTTCAATAATTGCAACTCTGTCACAGATGCTCTCAATAACTTTCATCTCATGAGTTATTACTATCACCGTAATTCCCATATTTTTATTTATATCTTTTATAAGATCAAGTATCTGTTTTGTAGTCTTAGGATCAAGCGCCGATGTAGCCTCATCACATAATAAAAGTTTCGGATTTGTTGCAATCGCTCTTGCTATAGCCACTCTTTGCTTTTGTCCTCCGGAAAGCTGCGCCGGATATGCCTTTTCTCTGTCTGAGAGTCCCACCAGCTTCAGTAACTCTTTTGCTCTTTTTACAGCCGCAGCTCTTGGAACACCGCTTATTTCCAGAGGAAAACATACATTATTCAGTATATTTCTCTGTGAAAGCAAGTTGAACTGCTGAAATATCATTCCCATATTCCTTCTGATATTTCTTATACCCGACTCACCCATCTGCTTTAAAGGCTTACCTTCAAAATACACATCTCCTTCAGTAGGTACCTCCAGATAATTGATACATCTGACCAAAGTAGACTTCCCTGCTCCCGATAAACCTATTATTCCGAATATTTCCCCTCTGTTTATATCCAGATTTATATCATCCAGGGCCTTTACATCTCCGTTCTTTGTATGAAAGACTTTGCCCATGGACTTTAAGCTTACAATAGAATCCATACTCCCCCTTAATTACACAACTCCACTATGGACTGTGCAAATATTTTTGCTGAAGCTATAAGCTCATCTATTACAACAAACTCGTCGGCTCCATGCATTTTTGTATCCGTACCAGGGAAAACCGCACCGAATGCAACACCGTTTTCAATATTGTGTACATAAGTACCTCCTCCCATGGAAATACATTCGCCCTTAAGACCTGTGTAGTCCTCATATATTGATAGCAATGTCTTTACAAAAGTAGAATTTCCGTCCACCTCATGTGGTGCCAAAACCGAATTATTTAAAAATTCCACATCTATACCTGCAAATTTTCCCCTGACGGTTTTTAATATCTTATCTCCGTCACCGCTTACAGGAATTCTGCTGTCAAAGAATCCGTGCATTATATTATTCTTTAACGTGAGCATTGAAAAAGCAAGTGTAAGTGCACCGCTTTTTTCGTCCTCTACAGCAATACCCATTGCCTCACCCTTTGTATCTCCATGCGGCATAAGTGCATATAATTTCTTTATAGTCTCTATCTTCTTTGAAGGTGAAAAATCAAGTCTGCAAAGTAATTCCAAAAGTCCTGTAATGGCATTATTTCCGTTTTCAGGAGTTGATGCATGTGCATTTGCACCAAGTGCCGTAATCTCAAAAACCGGCACAAGATCATACTTAAACTGTATGCCTGTTTCCTTTGTTACTTCCTTGGCTTTTGCCTCCACTTCTTCTATATCAAATCCCTCTATGACCGCCTTTGCCTTTGGAGGTACTACATTTACCTTTGTACCTGCTTCAATACTTACAAGTCTTTTTTTACCCGCATCCTCAAGAGAGGCTGAAAACTCGCCCTGCAGCTGTCCCTTTTCAATATTTACCACCGGGAATTCTCCGTCAGGTGAAAATGTCATAGGAGCTTCTTTTTCCTTGGTATAGTAATACTTTATACAGCTGCTTCCGCACTCCTCATCCGTACCCAAAACAAGTCTTGTATTCTTCTTTACAGGTATATTAAGATCCTTAACCGCACGCAGAGCAAAAAGCGCAGCAACCGCAGGTCCCTTATCATCTGAAGTTCCTCTTCCGTAGATCTTTCCGTCTATTTCCTTAGGTTCAAAAGGTGATGTAACACTCCATCCTTCTCCCTCAGGTACTACATCCAAATGTGCAAGTATATCAAGTCCCTTTTCTTTGTTGTTAAGATCTATTGCACCTGCATAATTATCATAGTTTGTTATATCAAAACCGTACTTTTGTGCAATACTCAGTGCCATAGTAAGTGCTCTTTTAGGTCCTTCACCGAAAGGTGCACCCTCCACATAATCACCTTTGGTACTGTTTATAGAGCAGAGCTTGATGATATCCGCTACCATCTCGTCTCTGTGCTCATCTATATATTTTTCTATTTCTTCTCTGTATTTTCTCATAACTTTCCTTTCCTAGTTCTTTCCGAACTCACTTAAAACAAGTCCTTCATTTCTTTCCTCAACCATTCTTACACTCCACGGATGCGTAAAAATAAGTAGAGGGCGATCTTTAAGATCCTTAATCTTTTTCATATCACTTGTTCCCTGTATCTTGTCTATATCTACAGTAGATGATTCATCAATCCATCTTATATGCTCATATGGCAGCTTATCAAGCTTTACATCTACATTATATTCATTCTTAAGTCTGTAAAGTAATACTTCAAACTGAAGCACACCGACAACTCCAACTATTATCTCTTCCATTCCGGTGTTATACTCCTGGAAAATCTGGATTGCACCCTCCTGAGCTATCTGATACACACCCTTTAGGAATTGCTTTCTCTTCATGGTGTCCACCTGACGTACTCTGGCAAAATGCTCGGGTGCGAATGTAGGTATACCCTCAAACTCGATATTATTTACAGTTGCAAGTGTATCACCTATACCGAATATACCCGGATCAAACACTCCGATAATATCTCCGGCATATGCCTTTTCCACTATCTTTCTCTCATCCGCCATCATTTGAGTGGACTGATTGAGCTTTATCTTTTTATTTCCCTGTACATGGAAAACATCCATACCGGCATCATATTCGCCTGAACATATTCTCATAAATGCGATTCTGTCTCTGTGGGCTTTATTCATATTTGCCTGAATCTTAAATACAAAGGCTGAGAAGAACTCATCCTTCATAGGATCTACAAATCCGTCATGAGTTTTTCTCTTAAGAGGTGATGTGGTCATTTTTAGGAAATGCTCAAGGAAGGTCTGCACTCCGAAGTTTGTAAGAGCCGAGCCGAAAAATACAGGACTCAGTTCACCGGCGGACACTCTCTCCATATCAAGGTCATCACTTGCACCGTCCAAAAGCTCTATATCATTTCTCAATATATCCACATAGTCAAATCCGATATAATCGTCAAGCTTACCGTCCTCAAGTTCAATAAGCTGAGTATCCACTTCCTTCATACCTGCATTTGCGGCTGTGAACTTATTTATCTGCTTTGTCTGTCTGTCATATACACCCTTAAAATTCTTTCCCGAACCGATAGGCCAGTTCACAGGACATGTTCTGATACCGAGCACATTCTCTATCTCATCCAAGAGCTCAAACGGATCTCTCGCCTCTCTGTCAAGCTTGTTTATAAATGTAAATATAGGTATCTTTCTCATTACACAGACCTTAAAAAGTTTTATTGTCTGTGCCTCAACACCCTTGCTTGCATCTATTACCATGACTGCTGAATCTGCCGCCATAAGTGTTCTGTAGGTATCCTCGGAGAAGTCCTGATGTCCCGGTGTATCCAAAATATTGATACAAAATCCCTCATAGTTAAACTGCATAACAGATGAAGTTACAGAGATACCTCTCTCCTTTTCTATCTCCATCCAGTCACTTACCGCATATTTGGCAGTCTTTTTTCCCTTTACACTTCCTGCTAAGTTAATAGCACCGCCATAGAGCAAAAACTTCTCGGTCAATGTTGTTTTTCCTGCATCCGGGTGTGATATTATGGCAAATGTTCTTCTCTTACTTATCTCTCCAAAGTTCACTTAAAAATTCCTCACTATCTCATCAAATATCTTTTCTGCCACTTCCAGTTTTGACAGCTTATCAAGTCTTATCTCATTATCCTTTGTAAATATGGTAACCACATTTGTATCGGTTCCGAATCCCGCTCCCTCAACCTTTACATTATTTGCAACTATCATATCCGCATTTTTCTTAGCCAATTTATTCTTTGAATTCTCTTCAATATTTTCGGTCTCCATGGAAAATCCGCAAATAAACTGTTTCTTAGGATTATATTCTTTCCTCTCTCCAATTTCCTTTAATATATCTTTAGTCCTTGAAAGTTCAATAGAAAGATCCCCGTCTTTTTTCTTTATCTTTTCATCACTGTAATTTGCAGGTGTATAATCCGCAACGGCCGCAGCCTTTATTATAATATCCTGTGAATCTGATATTTTCATAATCTCTTCATACATATCCTCAGCTGATTTTATATCAATTCTGCTTATAAAATCAGGTACAAAGACATTTGACGGTCCCATTATTAAACTTACCTTTGCACCACGATAAGCCGCCATCTTTGCAATCTCCACTCCCATCTTACCTGTGGAATTATTCGATATATATCTTACAGGGTCAATTGCCTCTCTTGTAGGTCCCGCACTTACGCATACTTTCTTACCGACAAGATCCTTTTTATTATATACTGCCCTTTTGATATATTCCAAGAGCATCTCAGGTTCAGGCATTTTTCCTGCTCCGCTATCTCCACATGCCAGATGACCGCTTGCAGGCATGATAATATCCATGCCGTAGGTTCTAAGTTTCATAATATTGTGCTTAACCACCTTGTTTTCAAACATAGTGGTATTCATAGCAGGTGAAACCACTATAGGGCATCTCATTGCTAAAGCCGTAGTAGTCAGCATATCATCCGCAATACCGTTTGCCAGCTTTCCTATAACATTTGCGGTGGCCGGTGCTATCAAAAATACATCCGCCCACTTTCCAAGCTCTATATGATCCACTTTAAATTCAAAATTTCTGTCAAATGTATCTATATATACTTTTTGTGCCGTAAGAGTTTCAAAAGTCATAGGTGTGATGAACTGACAGGCATTCTCAGTCATTATTACTTTTACATTTGCACCCTTTTTTTTTAACATACTTGCAAGGTTTGCGATTTTATATGCCGCAATACCTCCGGTTACACCAAGTAATATATTTTTATCTTTCAGCATAAAGCCTCCATAAATCTTAATTTTTATTTAGATATAATGCTTACACGATTATACGCTATTTTATTATTGCAAGCAAGAACAGAGATTAGTATACTTTATATAAAATAAAGCTTTTATTTGAAATATCGTTCTCAAACGCTTAGACGGTATACATACTTTAAAAGCCTTAAATCTACTTACATAAGAAGGATAATTTTATGATTTTAGCAATCGATATGGGTAACACAAATATTGTCATCGGCGGTATCGACAATGAAAAAACATATTTTCTTGAAAGAGTCACAACCTACACTACAAGAACCGATCTTGAGTACTCTATGTATATAAAAGGTATCCTCGATATACATGGAATAAAACCTTCGGATATAGAAGGTGCAATTCTATCAAGCGTAGTTCCTCCTCTGAATGAAACCGTCAGAAATGCAATCAAAAAAATACTCGGTATTGAATGTATGCTTGTAGAATCAGGTATGAAAACAGGATTGAATATACTTATGGACAATCCGAAAACTGTCGGCTCCGATATGATAGTGGACGCTGTGGCTGCAATGGATGAGTATCCTCTTCCGCTTGCAATCATAGATATGGGAACCGCTACCACCATATCTGTAGTAGATAAAAGCGGAAATTATATAGGAGGTATAATACATCCCGGACTTCGAATCTCACTTGATACTCTAAGTTCAAAAACCGCTCAGCTTCCACAGGTAAATCTCGATATGCCGAAAAAAGTTATAGCAAAGAATACAATAGACAGTATGAGAAGCGGTATCCTATTCGGACATGCAGGTATGATGGACGGTATTATATCACGTATGGAAGAAGAACTTGGTGAAAAACTTAATGTAGTAGCCACAGGAGGTCTCGCACCTTTTGTAACACCTCTTTGTACACATAATATTATCGTAGATGACAATCTTTTACTTAAGGGATTGCTCAAACTATATATCAAAAATCATATATAAGCACAACAAAGCCTTGGAAATTTCTTCCAAGGCTTATTAATTGCATTATTTCTTTCTCTTTAAGAAATCAGGTACATTTATCTTTGCTTCACCTGTTCTTATAATAGTCGGGCGCTGTCCTGATGAATAATTTCCGTTGTAACTTTGATTGTTCATATTCGGATTATTCAAGCCCTGATTGTTTTGAGTGTTCAAATTCGGATTGTTAAAATCACTCTCATACTGCCCGAAGTTTCCTGTATATCCACCGGTATAACCGCCTTCCGAATAGCTCTCTCCTGTATAGCTTGCTGTAGGATTTATATAATTATTCTGCTCAGGCTGAGTCTGTACAGGTCTTTCCATACTCGACGTATTCACTCTCTGCAAATATGCATCATCTCTTTTCGGCATATTATCGTTATGATGCTTGGTATTTACATCTCTGATCAATTCTCCAACAGGAGTATCATTTATTGCATTGGTTACACCTGTAGCAATAACTGTAATCTTCACACTGTCCGGCTCAGCATCATTATATGATACACCGAAGATAATATTTGCCTCTTCACTTACAAGCTCACGTACATAGCCGGTTGCCTCATCTGCCTCAACAAGGCCGACATCACCTGATATTGAAATAAGAACATGAGTGGCATTGTCAATACTTGTCTCAAGAAGCGGTGATGAAACAGCAGCCTTCACAGCATCAAGAGCCTTGTTGTCTCCTGTTCCGTAACCGATACCGATATGTGCAAGTCCTTTGCCTGTCATTACAGTCTGAACATCTGCAAAGTCCAGGTTGATAATAGCGGTCTCACTGATAAGGTCTGTTATACCCTGAACACTCTGCTGCAATACTTCGTCAGCTTTTTTAAGAGCATCAGGCATAGTAGTCTTTCTGTCCACTATCTGAAGTAATTTCTCATTCGGTATCACAATCAAAGTATCCACATACTGCTTCAGATTCTCTATACCTGCAAGTGCATTTTTCATTCTCTGTCTGCCTTCAAAAGGGAAAGGCTTTGTTACTACACCTACTGTAAGTATTCCGAGATCTTTTGACGCTCTGGCAATAACCGGTGATGCACCTGTTCCTGTACCGCCGCCCATTCCACATGTAACAAACACCATATCTGCATTCTTCAGCTTATTTGTGATATCTTCAATATTCTCTTCTGCCGCTTTTTCTCCCACTTCAGGCTTTGCTCCGGCACCAAGTCCTTTTGTAAGCTTCTCGCCTATCTGTATAATACTCCCGGCTTTACAATTAACCAAGGCCTGTTTATCGGTATTAACTCCAATAAATTCCACGCCCTCTACATTTTCATCAATCATTCTATTTACGGCATTGTTTCCGGCACCTCCGACACCAACCACGATGATCTTCGCTGCATTCTCATTTACCGGTTTATTTATTTCTAACACAGATATATTCCTCCTGTACCCCTACACTTAAGCAAACTCTCATCCTATAATAAAGGTTTTTCATATAAATATCAACTTATTTTTCTTTAAAGTCTTCTGTAATAACTTAAGTATATCATATAGTTATCTCTTCTTAAAAGTATATGTTGTATTTTCTTTTATAGGATTATAATTATCCAGATAAAGTATTCCGGACAAATCCTTTATTTTCTCCCATATATCTCTCAATTCGCCTATTTTACCGTTTAATTCACTCGAATCTCCAAGATAGACCTCTATTTTTCCTATATATAATGTTATATTATTATCTGAAGAAATTGTAATCTTATCTACCGTTATTCCGTATCCTACCAGAACCTGCGTAATATTGAGCATTTCTTCAAAAACTTTTTCATTTGAGATTGGAAGTTTCTCATATAATACCACTCTTCCGAAATCCAAACCGTCTATTATAGGAATTCCGTCAAGAAGATTATTTGAACTCTCCACCACAATTCCGTCCTTATCAAAATACATATATGAACTCATATATTTTACACAGCCTACAACACTTTTTTCATATACTATGATATCGGCACTGTTCATTCCGGTTACATATATATCAACCCCTTGAATGAAAGGTATATTGTAATCTTTTTTAAATTTACTTCGTATAAAATTATAAAGTGTTATTTTTGATAATTCATTCGGAAACAACATTTCCTTCATTTCTTCATCAGTATACCTTGTATTTCCTCCGAAATTAAAATCGGTTATTTTGACCGAAAATATTCCGACAAGTATAAATGCAAGGCAAAATAAAACAATGTAAAACTTCTTCATATCAGTAGTCCAGCTTTATTGATCTTGCGACACTCAAAACAATTCCCATCTCTCCAAGCAGTACCAAAATAGATGTACCTCCGTAACTTATAAATGGAAGTGAAACTCCGGTATTAGGCAACACTCCCGTTACAACCGCAATATTAAGTATAACCTGCAAAGACAAATGTATCAAAATTCCCACCACAAGATACACTCCTTCAGGATCCGTTACGGAAAATGATATCTTTATCATTCTGTATATTAAAAATACAAATGCACCCATTATAAGTCCGGCACCGAAAAGTCCAAGTTCTTCCACTATTATAGCAAAAATCATATCATTTTGAGACTCCGGAAGGAAAAACTTTTGCATTCCCTGTCCAAGTCCCTTGCCGAAGAAACTTCCTGAACCTATAGCATATAGTCCCTGAATTACCTGATATCCTCCGTCTCTGCTGAACTTCTCCGGCTCCGCCCAAACAAGCAATCTTGTCAAATGATAATCTCTTGCTCCTCTTTCATATATAAATTTTACAAAAGGTTTTGAGAAAAACAAAATTACACCCATTGCTATTGCACCTACTGTGTGAAGTCTCTTATTTGATGTACCTAAAAAGCTCATGCAAAACGCAATTAAAAATATAATTATGGATGTACTCAGATTTTCAACCATAACCAATACTGTCGGAACAAAGATTACTCCGAACAAAAACCAAAGTTTCTTTTCAGCAACCTTTCTGTCTGTAGAATGTAAATCATTTTTATATTTTACCAGATAGTAAGACGAAAAAATAATAATCGCCACCTTTACAAACTCTGAAGGCTGGAATTTTATACCGAACAGATTAATCCATCTTCTTGCTCCGTTTGCATCCCTACCTATAACTAAAACAGCTCCGACAAGTGCAGTCGCAACCACGTAAATAAGCTTCGACAGTTTTATCCAAACTTGGTAAGGTACTATTGATACAAATATCATCAGAATAAGACCTGCAACAACAAAGATAAGCTGTTTATTTACAAAATAAGCGGAGTTTTTAAACTTCAAATCTGCAGTGTATGAACTTGCCGAGTAAATCATTATCAAGCCCAACACCAACAAAAACAAAATAGTAAATATAAGACTGTAATCGTAAAACCTTCTTTTTTTAGTTTCATTTTTTTTACTGTCATTAACAACCGGTTTCTTAACTCCGATTTTTCTTATTTTATTTTCTTTAGCAGTATCAACTTTTGTTTTCTTCTGTCCGCCTTTTTCCACCTTTATTTTTCTTTTTACGGCTTGGTTTTTCAATTCTTTTTTTGCTACATTTTTAATTTTGGCTTTATTCTTCTTTATATCATCAGCCATATTATCCTAATTCCCTAACACAGTCCTTAAATATTCTTCCACGCTCCTCATAGTTTTTGAACATTCCCCAACTTGCGCAAGCAGGTGAAAGAAGTACATATTCTCCCGTTTTTGCTTCATTTGCACATATTTTTACGGCCTCCTGCATGCTGTCAACCGTAACTATATCATTAAAGCCGTGTTTTTTTGCACACTCTTCTATCTTCCCGGCTGTAGCTCCCATAAGTACAAGTTTTTTAACCTTTGTACCGAAGCTCTCTATCCATTCATCATACTCCGAGCCCTTATCATAACCGCCGGCAATAATATATGTTACCGCCGGCATTGCAAGTACGGCTTGAATCGCCGCATCCGGATTTGTACCCTTAGAGTCGTTATAATATCTTACTCCCTTTACTTCTTTTACAAATTCTATTCTGTGTTCAACGGCATGAAATGCGTAACATGAATTTACGATGCTCTCCATAGGTACACCGTATGAAGATGCTATCGCTATTGCGGCCATAACATTCTCATAATTATGTCTGCCAAGTATATTCAACTTCTTTGTATCCAAAATTTCTTTTGCAACACCGTTTTTACTCTGCATAATAATATCTTTATCAAGATAAAATCCGTCTTCAAGCTTTCTCCTGCTTGAAAAGAATACGACTTTGGCTTTTACCCTGTCTGCAAATTCTCTCAAAGCCTCATCTTCATAGTTTAAAATACAAAAGTCATCTTCAGTTTGATTTTTACTTATATCTTCTTTTACTTTGATATAGTTCTCCATAGTATGATGTCTGTTTAAATGATCCGGAGTTATATTCAAAATAGCCGATATATTCGGTCTGAAGTCGATAATTGTTTCCAGTTGAAAAGATGATGTCTCAAGCACAGTAACCGAATCCTCATCCGTTTTATCTGCAATGTCTGTATAAGGTATTCCTATATTACCGACCGTAAAGCTGCTTTTTGCAAAATTTGACATTATCTCGCCGACAAGTGATGTTGTGGTTGTCTTACCGTTTGTACCTGTTATAGCTATCAATCCGCCTTTAGCGTATTTAAACCCGAGCTCAATTTCGCTCCATATCGGAATGTTATTTGCTTTAAGTACCTGTACAAAATCAGTCTCCAAATCTATTCCCGGACTTATAACACAATATGACATATCCTCTAAATCTTTCTTTTTTAATTCTCCGAGAATAATATTTATGTTTTTGTGATATGCCTTATCAAACTTTGCAAGTATTTCTTCTTTATTAAGTTCTTTATTACTGTCAAAGAGTATTACCGCCTCATTATTTTTTAAAAGTAATGTGGCGGCGGATATACCGCTCTTTCCTAAGCCCGCAACTCCAATCATATTGCCTCCTACATAAACAGATAAACTAAAATACCAAGTATTATGGTAACTACACAAAATACTGTCACGGTCCTTGTCTCAGACCAGCCACAGAGTTCAAAATGGTGATGTATAGGTGCCATCTTGAAAAATCTCTTGCCCTTTGTAGCTTTAAAATATCCGACCTGAATGATTACCGATATTACCTCTATCATATATATAAATCCGATAACTGCAATAAATACAGGTATCCTGCACATAAGTGCATATGATGCGACAAAACCTCCAAGTGCCAAAGAACCCGTGTCTCCCATAAATACTTTGGCAGGATAAGCGTTAAATATCAAAAATCCCATAAGGCTGCCTATAACCGCACCTGTAACAGGTGTGACCGAAAAACCGCCCTTTAATCCTATAAGCATAAAGAATAATGCTACTATAACAGTAACGCTTGAGCATAATCCGTCAAGTCCGTCGGTAAAATTCACACCGTTATCGGTTCCCAGTATTACAAAAAGTGCAAAAGGTATCCAGATAATACCGAGATTTAATATTATACCTTTATCAAATGAACCTGTAAAAGGTATAAGCACACCGTAGTCAAGTCCATATATTTTATACAGATATATTATAAAAATAACACTGACTACAAGCTGAAGTATGAATTTTTGTGATGACTTCAGTCCTTCAGACTGCTTTTTCTTTATTTTCAAAATATCATCCAAAAATCCTATTATACCATAGGATATAGTAAATAAGAATACTACCGCCACTTCTTTATATTTAGGTATCAAAAACAGGCTTGCAACCAATATGCCGGCCAGAAATGAAATTCCGCCCATCGTGGGAGTACCTGTCTTCTTCAAATGTTCCTTAGGCCCGTCATCCCTTACCATCTGGCCGAATTTAAGTCTGTGCAAAACAGGAATAAACAAAGGACAGGCAATTGCAGTGACAACAAAACCTATCAATAATGCAATCAATGTATCTCTTAACATAATAACTCCAAAATTTTATTCTTCTCCCTCTCCGGCAGGCGCTCCCGGAAGCCCGTTTCCGCCGTCGTTAGGTATTACTTCTTCTGTAGAATAGTTCTTTGTCTCCTCTTGCTTTGGAGTATTGCTGTCCGTAATACCCTCTGCAGTCGGGAATGAACTTACATCTATACTTTCGTCTACATTTGAATATATATTCATATATGGCAATACTTCTGTCATGATTTTTGAGAACAAAGAGCTTGCATATGCCGATCTTGCCTGATCCGCCACATGAGGAGTATCCACAAGAACATAGCATACAACTTCCGGTGCCTGTGCAGGTACGCTTCCTATAAAAGAAACCAAATAATTTCCGTTTCCTCTTGGGTACTTTTCTGCAGTACCGGTTTTTCCGCCGACATCATAGCCCGCAACCGCTGCGGCACTACCTGTTCCTTCCGCTACCGTTCTCCTGAGCGCTTCATTTATAAACGCTGTGGTATGTGCGGAAACCGTCTCTCTTACAAGCTCAGGCTCAATATTTTCTATTATTGCACCCTTTGAATTCAAAATCTGTTTTACAACATGAGGTTGATAATATGAACCGCCGTTTACAACAGATGAATACGCAGCCGCAAGTTGAATCATAGTTGTATTATAATTTTGTCCGAAAGAGTTTGTTGCAAGATCCGTTGCACTTGCATTATCCGCAGTATGTATAAGTCCGCTTGTATCCGCTTCTCCCGGCAAATCTATTGCGGTCTTTGAACCGAATCCGAATACCTTTTGATATTCATAAAACTTCTGACTTCCTTCAGCTCTTGAAATATCCATCATCGCCACATTACAAGACTCCATAAGAGCCTCCGTAACATTCAGTACACCATGTCCGTTTCTGTTGGCGCATCTTATCTTCCAGCCGCCAACTTCTTCAAATCCCCTACATTCATAGCTTTCATTGCCTGTTATAATTCCCTCTTCCATGGCGGAGGCTACCGTAAATACCTTTGAAGGTGAACCCGGCTCATATGTATCGCTGACAGCATAATTTCTCCATATATTACTGAGCGCCTCCACCTTTGCCTTGTCATCCATCTCGGCCTGCTGTTCAGGCGAGTAATAATTATTCAAATCTCTAGGATTATTCAAATCAAATGTTCTGCTGGTAGCCAAAGCAAGAATTTCACCGTTATTAGGATTCATCACTATTGCCGCAGTCATATTTGAACCTGTAGAACTTTGCCATTCTGCAATATGTTTTTCTACAATCTTTTGGATATTCAAATCTATGGTCGAAACCACCTTATTTCCGTCTGTAGGATTTTTAATCACTCTTTCAAGAGACGATTCATCATTTAAGTATCCGTATTCCCTGCCCGATACTCCTATTAATTTATCATTATAATACTGCTCTATTCCTGAATTACCGCTCAAATCTTCATTATTTGCAAAGCCTATAACATTACATGCACTTGAACCGTAGGGATATCTTCTTACATAACTTTCTTCAAACCAGATACCGTATACTCTTTCAGAGCTTTTACTCTCTTTGTAAGACTTATTGTACTCTTCTTTTTTTTCTTCAAAAGCTGTTTTTTGCTCATAGCTTATATCTTTGGCATATTTTACATATGAGCTGTCCGACTTTTCCGCAATTGTATTTTTTAACTCATCGACGCTGTATCCGAAAACTTCACTCAGTATAGATACTGTAGCATTTAAGTAATCTTCCTGATCGCTGTTTATCTGTTTCGGATCGATTATCAAATTGTAAACCTTTTCACTTGTAGCAATATATGTTCCGTTTCTATCGAGTATATCACCTCTTTTGTAAGGTATATCCCTAGAATCATATTTTTGCTGTGACAGAATCTTTTGATTGTATTCCTTAGACTTACTTCCTTGTAACATTAGAATCTTAAAAAACAATGCAGCGAAAGCAAGTATAATCATAAACAGGATGATTACAAGCCTTCCCTGCAAATTATCTAAAGGATTGGAAGTACTTCCGTCCTTACCTTTTTTATTATTCCCCTTTTTATCTCGGGATATCTTCAAATTGTCTGACATATTCACTTTCCGTTTTTTCGTATGTTATAACCTGATTCTTCTTAGCATAAATCATACCCAACTTATTTGTAGCTACATCATATATATGATCCAAATCAACGTAAGTCGCAATCATATTCTCCAGCGAATCATTTTCATTTCTTAACTTTTCGAGATTCGATTCATTTTTTTGTGTCTGCTTTATAGTGGAAGTCAACTTTGACTGTATTGCAATATAGTTTGCACACAAAAACAGCATGACTACCATAGCCGCTGAAAACACAACAAGATAAGGGAAGTCCATGGACAATGCTCTTTCCCTGTTTTTCCTTATCATTCTGTTTGTTTTTGTCGCTTCACCTTCAGAAGGCTTAGGTGCTTTTTTCGGAACGGCTGTTTCCACTTTTCTTACAACATTACCGTCTACATAATATTCTATCTCTGTACCTGACTTTTTCTTCGTTCCTTGCCTTTTTTTCTTAACAGTTTCTTTCATTTAGACTCCCTTTTCAAATACTCTAAGTTTTGCACTTTTGGATCTGGAATTTTCCTCCAACTCCTCCTCACTTGGCAGTATCGCCTTTCTCGTAATAACTCTTCCCTTTGATTTATTCCCGCAGACACAGACAGGAAATTTTTTCGGACAAACGCATGGTGACTCGGCTTTTTTAAATGCCTGTTTTACTATTCTGTCCTCTAAAGAATGGAATGTGATAACAGACAACCTTCCCCCCGGTTTCAATAAATCAATCATTACATTTAATGAATCGGTTAAAACCTCAAGCTCTTTGTTTAATTCAATTCTTATGGCCTGAAATGTTCTCTTTGCAGGATGCCCTCCTGTTACCTGTATTTTCATAGGAATTGAAGCTTTTATAATATCCACCAACTCAAAAGTGGTTTCTATTCTCTTCTTATTCCTATATTCAACAATATGTTTTGCAATGTTCTTTGCAAATCTGTCCTCACCATAGTCTCTTATAATATGAAAAAGTTCAGACTCCGAATAATCGTTTACAATATCAGACGCCTTTAACTCGTTTCTGTCATCCATTCTCATATCAAGCGGAGCATCATATCTATAGGTAAAACCTCTCTCGGCAGTGTCAAGCTGATATGAAGATACTCCAAGGTCAATGTATATTCCGTCAACCTTGTCTATGTTTTCTTTTTTCAATATATTCTCTATATTAACATAGTTGTCTCTTATAATAATAACATTATTACTATAATCAATCAATCTTTGAGTAGCAGCCTTGACAGCATCCGCGTCCTGGTCGATTCCTATAAGTTTACCGCTTCCCAGTCGTTTAACCACTTCTAAGGCATGTCCTCCACCACCTAAAGTGCCGTCAACATAGCAGCCGTCGGCCTTTATATTCAAAGATTCTATCACTTCATTCAAAAGCACCGATTTGTGATTGAAAGTCATAATAAATCCCATCCCTATAATATCTGCGGAGGATATACCTAAGCACAACTCCACCACTATAAGAATATTAGACTACTCCGGTAAAAAAATCAAGTTTTTATATTCTTAAAATTAATATGCACCCGAAAATAAACTTTATTTTCCGGTGCACATCAGTTAAATATTTAAAAATCCTATAGTCGACATTAAAAGCATAAACAAAAATAAAATAAACATTATCATTGCTTTTATAAAACTGTACTTTAAATGTTCCTCATTTTTGAAATATTTTATTGCATCCAACAGACAACTTACTGAAAACAATAAAAATATCAAAGGGAAAAATATTGCATACTTATTTGGTGATAAAAATGCAAATACCACCATCATTATGATAACAATCGCAAGTATCACATGCATTACATCCCTGAACAAAAGAAAACCCTGCTTTCTTCTACCTGTCATCTCCTTTACCCAATGTAGCTACCATCACTGCCTTAATAGTGTGCATACGATTTTCGGCTTCATCAAACACCACCGATTTTGCGCTTTCAAACACATCCTCAGTTACCTCGTATCCCTTTACGGCAGGCAGACAGTGCATAAATATTGTACTTTCCTTTCCTGTTTTTTTCATCAGTTCCGTATTTACCTGATAAGGCCTTAAAAGTTCGATTCTTTCCTTCGCTTTATCCTCTTCACCCATTGAAGCCCAGACATCTGTATATATTACATCCGCATCCTTAACAGCATCCGTATTATCACTTATAAGAAGTTTTGCTCCTGAGGATTTTGCATAACCTTCACACAAGCTTATGAGTTCCTTACTTGGTTGCAGCGATTTCGGAGCCAGAACCGTCATATTTACTCCAAGTTTTGTCATTCCGATCATAAGAGAATTTGCCATATTGTTTCTGCCGTCACCGACATAAACAAAATTTAATCCTTCAATTTTTCCGAAATGTTCCTTCATAGTAAGCAGGTCTGCCAGAATCTGTGTCGGATGATACTCATCCGTAAGGCCGTTCCATACCGGTACACCTGCATACTTTGCAAGTTCCTCCACCGTGGAATGTTTAAAACCTCTAAACTCTATACCGTCAAACATTCTTCCGAGAACTCTTGCCGTATCGGCAACGCTTTCCTTATGTCCAAGCTGTATATCATCCTTACCGAGATATTCAGGAAATGCTCCTTCATCTCTTGCACCTACAACAAAAGCACATCTTGTCCTTGTTGAAGGCTTCTCAAACAGGAGCGCTATATTTTTGCCTTTCAATCTGTCTCCGGTAATACCTTTTTTCTTCTCATCCTTAAGCTTTGCAGCCAAGTCCAATAAATATTCTATCTCTTCTCTTGAAAAATCCTTCAGTGTAAGAAAATGTCTTCCAAATAAATTCATAAATATACCCCTTTCTTAATATTTTAACAGTATATCATATAAATATAAATTTGTCTGCATAAAGATTCATTCATTTTCTTTTTTGTCTTGCAGCTTCATACATCAGTATACTTCCTGCAACCGCTGCATTCAAAGACTCCACCTCACCAAGCATTGGTATTTTAACCTTATCTTTTACTATATCTAAAACTTCTTTTGAGATTCCTGCTGCCTCATTACCTATTATAAATGCAATATCCTTTGTATAATCCGAAGCGTCGTATTCAATTGCTCCTTCAAGACTGCTTGCATAAATATTAATATTTTTTGAATAAAGCTTTTGTATCACTTCTTTAAGATCCTTTACATAAATAAAAGGAACTCTGAAAACCGATCCCATTGTAGAGCGTATAACCTTAGGATTATAAATATCCACAGTGGTTTCATTCATTATTATACCTGTAATCCCCGCTCCTTCTCCGGCCCTGACCAAGGTACCGAGATTTCCCGGATCCTGAAGGCTGTCAAGAATAAGCAAACTATGTGGAGTATCTCTTTTTTCCAATATTTTTTCAAGCGTATATTCTTTTCTTTTTACAACAGCCATTACACCCTGTGGAGTTTTCGTATCGGATACGGACTCAAATATTCTGTCACTGACCGTCTCATACTCCGGATAGATTTCGGACAATATTTCCCCGTTTTCAGCCTCAAAGCTTTCACTTGCAAATACGTCCAATATCTCATCCTTTTTAAGTTCTCTAAACATTCTGATGCCCTCAATAATATAGGCATTATGTTTTTTTCTGGCATTGCTCTTTTTTATAAGTGCCGCCAGATCTTTTATCTTCTTATTTCCTGATGAAGTAATCATTAACTTCTCCCATATTACAGATCCATTTTTATATTTTCCAGGTCTTTTATCCACAAAGCCTTACTTGCATCACTTGGCATTCTAAGATCACCTCTTGGAGATATTGCAATACTTCCGACCTTAGGGCCGTCAGGCAGTGCGGATCTCTTAAACTGCTGTGAGAAGAATCTTGAGTAGAAAACATTCAACCATTTTAAAATTGTCTCTGCATCATAGATATCCTTAAATGCTTTCTTTGCCATTCTGTATATCTTTGAAGGCATAAAGCCGAAACGGAGTGCATTGTATAAAAAGAAATCATGTAATTCATACGGTCCCACCAAATCTTCCGTCTTTTGTGCTATTTTCCCGTTTTCAGGCGGCAAAAGCTCAGGAGACACAGGTGTATCAAGAATATCATAAAGTATATTTGCTATCTTCTTATCCTCAGTGGTATCGGCATAGTAATTTACCAAATGTCTTACCAGTGTCTTTGGAATTGAAGCATTCACACCATACATTGACATATGATCACCGTTATATGTTGCCCATCCAAGCACAAGCTCGGACAAATCACCTGTTCCTACAACTATACCGTTATCTCTGTTAGCAATATCCATAAGAATCTGAGTTCTTTCTCTTGCCTGTGCATTTTCATAAGTAATATCTTTTACATTTATATCATGCCCGATATCCAGAAAATGTCTCTTTATAGATTCAACTATTGAGATTTCTTCCAAAGTTGCACCGAAGCTTTTTGTAAGTTCACAGGCGTTATTATATGTTCTGTCTGTAGTTCCGAATCCCGGCATTGTAACAGCCTTTATACCGCTTTTATCAAGTCCCAGCATATCATAAGTCTTAACACATACAAGAAGTGCCAGAGTGGAATCAAGTCCTCCCGAAATTCCAAGAATAACATTTTTTGCACCGATATGCATGAGTCTTTTCTTAAGTCCGAGTGCCTGTATTGTGAGTATCTCCTCACATCTTTCATTTCTCTTTGACATATCATCAGGTACAAAAGGCTTCGGATCGAAGTTTCTCTCAAGTTCAAACTCTTCATCCTCAAGCTCAAACTCCATAACCATGTAATCTTTACGATCACTTTCTTTGCCTTCTCTTATTTTAAATGTAGTCTGCTTTCTTCTTTCCAAATTAAGCCTGTTTACATCTATCTCTATTCTTACTGCTTCATTTTTAAACCTTGTACTTTCGGCCAGAATTTTGCCGTTTTCCGCTATTATTCCCTGTCCTCCAAATACAAGATCCTGAGTAGATTCTCCCTCTCCTGCATTTGCATAGATATAACCGCATATAAGTTTCTTTGAATGATTGCTTATCAAGCTGTCACGGTATGCTTTTTTACCTACTATATCATTTGATGCCGAAGCATTGATAATAACATTTGCACCTGCAAGTGCATGTCCTATACTTGGCGGATCGGCAACCCAAAGATCCTCACATATCTCACCTGCCAAAACAAGTCCGGGCATATTTGTACATTCAAACAATATCTTTGAACCCATAGGGATTACATCATCAAAAAGATCAACCCATACCGCATTTTCAAATCCCCTGTTAAAATACCTCTCCTCGTAAAACTCACCGTAATTCGGCAGATTTATTTTATTTATAAGCCCCAGCATCAATCCGTTTGATATAACCGCTACAACATTATAAAGCTTTCCCTTATAATCCCAAGGCAGCCCCATAAAAATAACAGATTTATGTCCCTTTGTAAAATCAACTATTTCTTTCAATGCCTTCTTAGCTTCACTGATAAGCGAATCTTGAAAAAAAAGATCATTACATGTATATGCGGTCAGACAAAGCTCCGGAAATACTATAATACTGCTTTTATTTTCCCATTCTTTTTCTATGGCCTTTTTTATGCTTTCCTTGTTATAGTCCACATCACATACTCTGATATCAGGTGATACGCTTGCAACTCTTATAAAACCGTCTCTCATATTTTCTCTTTCACATCTCCAAAAACAAAATCACAAAGTTTCTCATATTCCCTATAAAACTCATTATTTTCAAGGTCTTTCAATGCATCAAGTATACCATAATAGTACATTGCCTGCTTTACCTTATCTTTCTCATTAAACCTAAGTAAAAAATCATTTCCGAGGCAAAGATAATCTCTTGCGGAATTTCTGATATTTGACAGTTTATCTCCAAGAGCTATTATCTTTACTTCTATTGATTCATCTTTCAAAGTTTTTAATGTATGCATCTTTCTCTCAATCCATGTCTTTGACTTATCCTCAGATTCACTTCCTACAAGAGCCGCTACTTTTTTCCCGAATTCTTTTTCTATCTCGGTTATGGTAACGGAAGTATCTTCAACCGTATCATGTAGTAATGACGCTACTCTTACTTCTTCATTGTCTGTAATCAAGGATACAATGGTACATACCTCCAAGGGATGGGTAATATACGGTATTGTGTTCCCCTTTCTGAATTGGCCCTCATGTGCCTTAATCGCAAATTTCACCGCTTTTTCTATCATAACAACTCCTTTAATTATTATATTTTTCTTAAGTCAATTTTTAACTTGAAGTTTTTTTTTAAGTCTGTTATTCTAGTCAAAGATTGCTTGTACAATTGAAAGTGAGGAAAATCCATGGCAGATAAAAATAATGTAAATGAAAAACCTAAAAAAAGGAAGTTTTCAAAACTCAAATATATAATAGCATTTATATTCATAAATGTAATCATATTTTTTGCTGTAACCTCACAGCCTCATTTCGAAATTTCCACAGTTGCGGATTCCGATTCCAAATCTGTAGAAATTAGAGTGACTCAAAAGAGCTTTTTCCCATTGCAAAGTTTTACAATGACTCTTGACGACTCGCCGCTCTCATATACAAAGAACGGTAATACATATGTGGCTACAGCAACAAAGAACGGTACTCTGGAAGTAGTTGCTACAAATCTGAATACAATGTCTCAGACTATATATGAAAGAATAGATAATATCGACTCCACCGCACCTACTATATTTGCACAGTTGGTGAAAAAAGGCGTGCTTAATATAACATTTGAAGACGGACATTCAGATATTGACTATGACAGCATCTACGCAATAGACAGTGATGACAGAAAGTTAAAGCCTTCAAAAATAGATGAAGAAGAGGGCAGAGCTACATTTGAATTTGATACCTACTCTATAAAGGCGTATGTTTCCGATACGGCGGGGAATGAAGGAGAAGTTGAATTTAACAACAGCGAAGTCAACCAGACAAAACTTGTTTCTGCTGAAGGTACAGAAGTAAATGATATTCCTGTTGAAGAATCCGGAAATAATGAAAATGATATCTCCGATCAGACTACTTTCGATGTCGGAAATTTAAATGAAAAACCGCCTAAGAAAAACGATGACTATTTATACGAAAAACATTAATATAATTAAAATAATAAAAAAACTCCATTCCAAACGGTCCGGAGTTTTTTATTATTTATATGTAAGTCTGTGTAATTCTCCTGTAAGCTGCATTTTTTCAAATCCGTTTTGTGACAATGCTTCGTACAAGATAATTGCCACCGAATTTGACAGATTCAGACTTCTGATATCTCCCCACATAGGTATTCGTATACAGGTATCTTCATTTTCTGCAAGTATCTCTTCAGGTATTCCTGCACTTTCTTTACCGAACATTATATAATCATCCGGCTTATACTCTACATCCTTATACGTATGATGCGCCTTTGTAGTTGCAAAATACATATGCTCTCTTGCCGCAGGATTCTTTTCATAAAAGTCATTTATATCTGAATATATTGTAACATCAAGATTCTTCCAATAGTCCATACCTGCGCGCCTTATCTCTTTTTCATTGATTCTAAAACCCAGAGGCTCTATCAGATGAAGTCTTGTACCCGTTGCTACACAGCTTCTTCCGATATTGCCTGTATTTGCAGGTATTTCAGGTTCAAGTAATACTATATTCATGAAAGACTCCTTACAAACTTCTCAATTCTTGAGATTGCTTCCTTAAGTCTTTCTATAGAATATGCATATGAGACTCTGACATAGCCCTCTCCGCTTGCACCGAATGCCGTACCCGGAACTATAGCGGTCTTTTGCTCTTCCAACAATCTTGTTGCAAATTCTTCCGATGTCATATTAAATCTTTTTATACTCGGAAATACATAGAATGCTCCCTGCGGTTCAAAGCATGTCATTCCAAGTTCATCAAATTTATGTAATAGAAATCTTCTTCTTTGATTGTATGACTCTCTCATCTTGGCCACATCGTCATCTCCATGCGCCAGAGCCTCAACAGCGGCATACTGACTTGTAGTAGGTGCACACATAATGGCATATTGATGAATCTTTGTCATCTGAGCTATAATTTCCTTAGGACCTGTAGCGTATCCTAGTCTCCATCCCGTCATGGCATAGGATTTTGAAAAACCGTTTATAAGTATTGTTCTTTCTTTCATTCCTTCTACCTGAACTATTGAAGCATGTTCTCCTTCATATGTAAGTTCACAGTATATTTCATCGGATATTACATACAAATCTTTTTCTATACAAACTTTTGCTATCTCTTTTAACTCATTTATATTGAGTATTGATCCTGTAGGATTATTCGGAAAAGGTAAAATAAGTATCTTTGTCTTATCTGTTACTTTTTCCAAAATTTGACTTGCTTTCAGCTTAAAACCGTCTTCGGCTTTGAGTTCAATTATTACAGGTTTTCCTCCTGACAAAATTGTACAAGGCTCATATGAAACATATGAAGGCTGAGGTATCAAAACTTCATCGCCTGCATCAAGCATTGCTCTGAGCGCAATATCAATACCCTCACTTCCACCTACTGTAATGATCATTTCGTCTTTAGGATTATATTCTACATTAAGCTTTCTTATAAGATACTTTCTTATTTCTTCTCTAAGCTCCATCAAACCTGAGTTTGATGTATAAAAAGTTCTTCCTTTTTCAAGAGAATATATACCTGCATCTCTTATAAAATAAGGTGTATCAAAATCGGGCTCTCCAACTCCCAGAGATATTGCATCTTCCATAGTATTGACTATATCAAAAAACTTTCTGATACCTGAAGGTTTTATTGATGTTATTGTTTTTGATAATGGATTTCTCATGGTGTTATCAGCTGCCTCTCATCTTTTTTCTTTGCAGATAATATTGTTCCATGGTCTTTATATTTTTTCAGTACAAAATGTGTTGCGGTTGAAAGCACTGAATCCATAGGTGCCAATTTATCAGAGACAAATTGTGCCACTTCTCGCATTGTTCTTCCTTCAATAAAAACAGTAAAGTCAAATGCTCCACTCATCAAATATATTGCACTTACTTCAGAGAATTGGTAAATTCTTTCAGCAATATTATCAAAGCCCATACCCTTTTGAGGTGTAACTCTTACTTCAATAAGTGCATTCACCTTTTCATTGGCTGTTTTTTCCCAATTGATCAATGTATGATAACCGCATATCACACCTTCTTTTTCCATATCGGAAATCTCATTTGCAACGGCTACCTCATCTTCACCCAATAAAATAGCCAACTCCGCAATATCAATTCTGGAATTTTTTTCAATTACCGATAATATCTTCTCTCTCATCTTTTATCACCTTAAAAAATTCATCCTGCAAAGGCCTGTTCACATATTCTACAGATTCCTTATCTGTAATCACCTTATCAAGGCTGTCTGTTAAACAACCTATTACCTGTGCAGCAATCCCTCTTTCCTCAAAGTATTTACAGGCAGATATAGGGTCCTCACTCAGAACTATCTTGCCTTCGCTTAAAAGTCTATATATATTTATTCCGAAATATTCACAAATCTCAATACAAATCTGTATTGTACTTATTTTTTTTATTTCTATCTCAAAACCGCGGCCACGAGACTTTGCAAAATTATATAATGCCTTTAGGATTCCACCTTCCGAAACATCCAGCGTTTCACCATCGACCTCTGTGAATATACCGTTTATATCTACAGGAGCACATTCAGGTCTGTCATTATTTATGGGAGATAAATATCTCCCATAATAACCGTTTTCTTTAACATGCTTTTCTATACTCTCTATATATACTTTATTAAAATATCCGTTTAATTCTTCACGGTAATTCTCTATCAATATCAAAGAGCCCTTAAGTCCGGCATATCCGCAAAATATTATATATTTTTTCATTACTGTCCGTCATTAATATTCGGATTAAAACCCGGACCTTGACTGACATCAACAGAATTATCTGCAGGTCCGTTATCTGCAGGAGCATCATTCACAGTTTCGCCACCCTCGGTATTTTCTACCGGTGCGGCTGTAGGAGCAGGGGCATCCACTCTGGTACCTCTGATATAAATATCGTCAGCCATTCTGTAAGTATCACTTGATACCAATTCTCTGCTTACCTCAACTCCGTTTTCCTTTACAACCTTCCAAAGCTTTGAAACTCTTCCCTTATGTCCGTCAGATTCCTTTCTGACATATCCTACAGGCTTTGAAGGATCGTCTTTATAAGTCTTTCCCTTAGGTGTTTCATTGATTACTTCAGAAACAAATTCAATTGTTCTGTTTGTAGATCTGTCTTCCTTACCCCAGATAGTGAATGTAACATTTCTTCCGGATGTCACAGCCTCTACATATATAGGAGTACTTCTGTTGTTTGTAACCTTTATATCCTTATAATCTCCGGCAATCGCCGCATCACCGCTTGGCTGTACATAACCTACTATCATTGAGTGATTTTTTCTTTCTGTAATTTTTACTTCAGCTCTCAGCGCGGCCTGATATAATGTTGTTGCAATCTGACATGCACCACCGCCGACACTGTCTACAACCAATCCGTTTTGATAAGCCTTTGCCATCTTATATCCGTTTTTAATTGTAAACGGTTGCATTCTTTCATAACCCGATATTGTTTCACCGGGCATCAAAAGCACACCGTCCATCTTTTCGGTTCCGACAGCAATATTTGTGGCTCTCTCGGATGTGGAAGACGAGTAGTTGGTTGTAAATGTACCAAGCACATCCTTTATATCTTTTAAATCCTCAGCCTTAACGGCAGCGGCCTGCTTCGTCACCTGTGCTTCTATTGTCTCTTCTCCGCTTTTAAGAATCGCTTCCTTAAGCTTGTCTACAGTAGAGTCCTTATCTATTTCATATCCGTCATGTTCAGGTGTTATCTCAAATGCACCGTTGACTCTTTTTATAGTTGCATTAACAGGTGCATCCGGATTCTTACTGTTGGCTCTCTTAAAAAATGCATTTAAAGCTTCTTCATTAAATTCAATATCCGGAGTAATGCTTTCAGGATTTTCTATAAGACCTGCACTTTTTGCAAATCGTTCAATCATATTTCCTGATGTATATTTGCCCGCTTCAGACAGTATATACTCTTTATTTTCTATGCTTGCACCAAGATCCGAAAAGCTGCTCTCTATCTGCTCTCCGTTTACAGATAAGATAAACTTCTTCTCATCAACTTTAGTCTGAAGTTTTTCCAAAGCTTCACTAAGTGCAGTCATTGTTTTAACGCTGTCATCCAATCCGCTTACACTGAATCCTTCAGGCAGTCTTCTCTCAGCTTTTATTCCTTCATCTTCAGTTACAGCCTCCTGTGTGCTCTCCTGTTCTTTGGTTGTCTCCTCTTCTTTAGCATCACTGTCTGTAGACTTCTTATCGTCAGCTTTTGCCTCCTGCTTTTCGGCTCTAACTTCAAAACTTCCCGCTCTACTACCTATTCCAAATCCTGCAACAGCCATAAACACAGCCATTGCTGCAGTTATATTTCCTATATTCTTCTTCAACTTTCCCTTGTCCTCTCTAGACCGGCATACCTATATTGACAATGCTGACACTACTACAGGTACCACCATAGCCAGAACTAAAATTGTAACTATAACTATTGATATAATCTGTCTTTTCTTATTCTTCATATAAACCTCTTTTCTTTATGGGATAAACTATACTTTTATGATTTTAGTGAAATGTTTTCAGTCTACAGAATGCAGACTGTAATATTTGCGCTTTATCAGGTAAAATCAAAGCTTCCTGATTTTATTTTATCCATCAACCTTTTAGCTTCGGATTCTGAAAGCAAGTCAATATTTACCTTGCATCCAATTCTATGACAGTTTAGTAATTTCTGCAAGTCCTCTTTTGTTCTTTTTCTGATCGGAACGAACTTTTTTATCTTAACCTTCATAGCCTCCGGGCTTATTTCAAGAGTTTTAAAATTTTTCATAATTTCCTGAAATAAGACATGAGTATAGTATGCATCACTGAACGCCCTGTGAGAGTTTTTTCTTTCAATACCGAAGTAGGCACATGCATCAGTAAGATTTTTTCTCACATTATCCGGAAGTACCTTCTTACATAATTTATATGTATCAATACCTCTTTTCTCAAATTCCAAGCCTGCTCTGTTTGCTTCTTTTTTTACAAAGCTGTAATCAAAAATTGTGTTATGTCCAAGTAGAACATAGTCTTCACAAAAGTCCACTATATGATTTATAACCTCATATATCCTTTTTGCATTCTCAAGCTCGTTTTCACTGATTTTTGTCAATTCAAGTATTTTGTCATCCACCGGCATATCCGGGTTTATAACACAGGAGAAAGTATCAATTATCTGTGAATCTTTTACTTTTAAAAGTCCAACTTCAATTATCTTATCTTTTGACAACCTTATTCCGGTAGTTTCAAGATCAATTACTATATAATCGGAGATCATCATACTTTGGCACTCGGACAGTCGTCTCTTAAAAAACAAATATCACATTTTTCTCTTCTTGCAATACATATGGTCCTGCCAAGAGTTATCAAGTCCGTATTCCAGACTATCCAGTGATCTTTTGGAAGTATCTCCATAAGTTCAAACTCTATTTTTACCGGATCGTCACTTTCTGTAAACCCGAGTTTTTTTGTAATCCTTTTTACATGTGTATCTACCACTATACTTGGCAAATCAAATATATTTCCTCTGATTACATTGGCGGTCTTTCTGCCCACTCCCGGAAGAGTTAAAAGGTCATCCAGATCGCTTGGCACCTCTCCTCCAAAGTCGGTCAAAAGCTTTCTTGCACAGGCAATCAAGTTTTTAGCCTTATTATGATAAAAACCTATGGAATGTATATCTTTCTCCATTTCAGACAAATCTGCATCGGCAAACTTCTCCAGACTGTCATATTTTTTATACAAATCTCTTGTCACCATATTTACTCTGGCATCTGTACATTGAGCACTGAGTATGGTTGCAAACAGAAGTTGCCACGGAGTATTATACTCCAAATAAATTATTTTTTCCGTACCATATGTTTCATCCAGCTTTTTTAAAATTCTTTCAAGTCTTTTATCAATCATACCGTTATCTCTATTTTTCTTCCGCTTGGCTGATATTCATAATATCTTACGCCTGCCGCATTCAACATTCTTTTACTGGCTCTTACGGAAGGGCTTGAGGCATATTTATCCTCCTCATATATTATAGTCTTTATCCCCGCCTGAATTATTGCCTTTGCACATTCATTACATGGAAATAAAGTCACATATATTTTACTTCCCTCTAAAGAACCGCCTCTGTAGTTTAATATTGCATTCAACTCACTATGTGTGGAATACAGATACTTTGCATTATAAGGATCTGTAAGTTCAAATTCCTTTCCCCATGGAAAATCTTCATCGGAGCAACCTCTTGGAAATCCGTTGTATCCCATAGACAGTATCTTATTATCCTCACTTACTATACAGGCGCCTACCTGAGTGTTCGGATCCTTTGATCTTCTTGCACTGAGCTTTGCAACACCTATAAAATATTCATCCCAGTTTATATAATCTTCTCTCTTTTCGCTCATAATCCACCTATAAATCTATTATATTAAAGCCTGCAGCTTTCTTTAGTCTGTTCATTACCGCTCTTCCGATACCGCTCTCATCAAATGACTCGGATATTATATTCTTTACCCCAAGGTCATCACATTTTCTGAGTACATCAAAGAGATTGTGGGCAATACTGCTCATATCTTTTATACTTCCGAGGCTCAAAAGTTTTATATTATCCTTTTTATTTTCGTTTATAAGCCGTAATAAAACACTTTTATGTTCATCCACTGTAAGTATCGCCGTATCGATATCCGATTCCATTATCTGTGACCTCAGATAATCCGATACCGCACTTTCACTTCCTCTTAATATCTTCATATCAGCCTTCGGTGCGTAGTGCTTATATTTCATTCCCGGTGCCTTAGGAGCCTCTCCTGTTGATAAAAGATGCTCAATGGCAGGGTCTATATTTACATTGCCGCATACATCTCTAAGCATTTCAAGAGTAATTGCACCGGGTCTTAATAGTGTCGGAGTATTTTCTGTCAAATCCACTATTGTGGACTCCACACCTATTCCGACTTCACCACTGTCTATTATCATCTCTATCTTGAAATTCATATCTTCAAATACATGAGAGGCTTTTGTCGGAGAAGGTCTGCCTGAAGTATTTGCACTCGGTGCGGCTATCGGTACTCCTGCAACTTCTATCAAAGCTCTTGCAATATTACTCTCAGGAAGTCTTATCGCAACCGTATCAAGGCCTCCGCTTGTAGCATCCGGTATAATGCTCTTCTTTTTTAATACCATAGTCATAGGTCCCGGCCAAAACTTGTTTGCCAAAGTATAAAACAGCTCAGGTATATCATTTGCAATATCTTTTACGTCTTCCGTTTTTGAAATATGCACTATCAACGGATTGTCGCTCGGTCTGCCCTTTGCCGCATAAATCTTTTTTGCAGCTTCAGGCATCAGAGCATTTGCACCCAGTCCGTAAACCGTTTCTGTAGGAAACGCCACCAGCCCACCGTTTTTTATTATGATTGCGGCCTCTTTAATATCTCCGTCCCTATATAATTCATCAATATCTTTTTTATCTATCTTTTTTACAATAGTTTCTTTTATTTCCTGCTCCAATTATACCTCTTCCGAATCTTTTAAAAACCTTCTTTTGCTCTTAATCAATTTCTTTTGCTTACTCTCTTCGTACTTTTCTCTGATTTCTTCAAAGGTTGCCGTATCTACAACCTTTGTAATCTTTATTACATAGTAACCGTCATTATTTTTTCTTACTCTTATTTTCCCCTTCACAATTCCATGTTCAGGGCAGATTCCTATACAGTAGTAATTCCTCTGATTTGTTGAAAACCATTTTATTTTTTTCTTTAACATTCTGTTGCATCTGTCACAAATAAGATCGGAATTATGCTTATCCGCTATCGCCTCTTCCTTTGTAGGAAACAGAGTGGATACAAACTTTGAATATCCGGAAAAATGCAAATATATTTCCTCTTCACTGCTTCTCGGTACACGATAATAGTCAAGTGAATAATATTCACTTACAGGTCCGAAATCCATATTTTGCATTACTTTGGCTGTATATACGGCATCATCTAAAGCATGATGAAAAGGTCTGTTATTCTCAATATTCAGCATATTCACAGCTCTTTCAAGAGGTATTCTGTCCTGTTCTCCGTTAGGGTATCTTATGTTGAAGAGCTTTTGAATATCATAGTAAAACAAAGGATACTCAAATTTATTTTCCACATCGTAAAATTTCATATTTCTTTGAAGTTCCACCAAATCGAGATTTCCCCATGTACAGAGTATGGTCTTTTTTTGCTTATTGTCAAGCTCACAAAACTCAAAGAAATCCTTTATAGCTTCTGTAAAAGGAACTCCTTTTTTCTTCAGCTCTCCGATACCTATCTGTACCACCTCATGTACCTTAAAATGCATCTTTTTATAAACTGTGGGCTTTATTACTCTATGAAATTCATCGACTTTTTTAAGCTTTGAATCAAGCTTTACCGCTCCTATTTCTATTATTTCAAAGGGAAGATCTTTATTGCTGTATTCTCTGCCGTTAGGACTTTGGTTCCATTCCAAATCCAGCACTATATAACTATCCATATCCACCTTTCCAAAAAAGCACATCCGAAGATGTGCTTTAATTTTGTCTTATTTTATAATGTCATCTTTTCGTTCTTTACAATGGCATCTTTTCTCATCGGAATACGGCAATTTTTATTGTTTCCAAACTCCACTATCACAGTATCATCTGTAATATCAATCAATACACCATAAAATCCTGATGCAGTCTCTACCGTATCGCCAACTTCTAAACTTGCAAAAAGCTCAGCCTGCTTAGCTTTTTCTTTTTTATTAGGTCTATAGGCCATAAAATAAAATATAGCTCCTATAAACACTACATACATTGCAATCGCACCTACTCCAAAACCACCACCTGCATTCGCAGTTGCCAAAATATTCATAGTCCTCCTATTTAGAACCTTCAAGCATGGTTCTTATTTTGTTATTTTTATATTCTGTATATCTATTTTCGCGTATAGCTGTGCGAATCTCACTCATCATTGTATTATAGAAATATAAATTGTGCAATACACAAAGACGCATACCAAGCATTTCATTTGCCTTCAGCAAATGTCTGATATAGCCCCTTGAATATGATCTACAGGCCGGACAGCTACATCCCTCTTCTATAGGTCTTTTATCAAGCTCATATTTCTTGTTGAAAAGGTTCAGCTTTCCATAGTTTGTATATACATGTCCATGTCTACCGTTTCTGCTCGGATATACACAGTCAAAGAAATCCACTCCCCTGTCTACAGCTTCAAGAATATTTATAGGTGTACCTACACCCATAAGGTATGTAGGCTTATCCTTTGGCAGATGTTCAACAGTTACATCAAGTATATGGTACATCTCTTCATGGCTCTCACCGACAGCCAGACCGCCTATTGCATATCCGTCAAGATTCATCTCGCTTATTTCTTTTGCATGTGAAATTCTGATGTCGTCAATAACTCCGCCTTGGTTTATACCGAAGAGCAGCTGCTCCTTATTTATGGTATCCTCCAATGAATTGAGCCTGTCAATCTCCACCTTACATCTTTGCAACCATCTGGTAGTACGTGCCACAGATTCCTCTATGTATCTTCTCTCCGCAAGTGCCGGAGGACATTCATCAAATGCCATTGCTATTGTAGAGCCCAAATTTGATTGTATTTGCATACTCTCTTCAGGTCCCATGAATATCTTTCTTCCGTCAATATGTGAATTGAAAGCGACGCCCTCTTCCTTAATTTTTCTGAGTTTAGCCAGTGAAAACACCTGAAAACCGCCCGAATCTGTCAGTATCGGTCTGTCCCAATGCATAAACTCATGTAGACCTCCAAACTCTTTTATAAGCTTGTCACCTGTTCTTACGTGCAGATGATAGGTGTTTGAGAGCTCAACCTGACAACCTATTTCCTTAAGGTCATCCGTCGAGACAGCTCCTTTTATAGCGGCTACAGTTCCGACATTCATAAAAAGCGGTGTCTCTACGGTACCATGCACTGTTTCCATAGTAGCGCTTTTTGCTCTATTGTCCACAGCCTTTATTTCATATTTCATAAAATACCTAAACTACAGCACCATTGCTGTCTTTATTTATTTCAACCTTTTTATCTTTTTTCTTCTTATTCTTGGCTTTTTCGGCCTTCTGCTCTTCCTTCTTCTGCTCGATTTTTTTATCAAATCTGTTACTGAAGATGTACCAGAAGATACTTGATAAGAATACGGAAGAATATGTACCCGCTACGATACCTACCATGATCGGTAATGCAAACTCTCTGATAGAAGAAACTCCCATTATAAAGAGTACGAAAATCATGATAAATGTAGTAAGTGATGAATAAATACTTCTTGTAAGAGTCTCGGTTACACTTGTATTTATAATCTCTTCTTTTGTAGCCTTTGACAATAATGCCTTATTCTCTCTTATTCTGTCAAATATTACTATAGTAGCATTTATAGAGTAACCTACTATTGTAAGGATACATGCAATAAATGTTGAGCCTACACTCCAACGAAGCAGTGCATAGAATGCAATTACAACTAAAACATCATGTACAAGCGCAAGCACTGAACTTGTTGCAAATCTGAAGTCTTTAAATCTGAACCAGATATAAAGAAGCATAAGTATTGTAGCAATAACTGTAGCTACAATAGCATCTTTCTTCATCTCGGAACTTACAGCACCTGATATTGACTCTGCTGTGATCTTCTCGGCATCCACACCGAAATTTTGAGCAAGAGCGCTGTTAAGTTTCTCTCTCTCGTCTACTGAAAGTGTACGTGTCTTTATGATAACCTCATTCGAACCTTCAACCTTTTGTGTCTGTGTTCCGGCTTCACCCGTTACTGATTCTACTACAGGCACAACCTCTTTTGAGATTCTGTCAAGTGAATAATCTTCATTAAATGTAACATTTGTAGATGTTCCGCCTCTGAAGTCTATACCGTAGTTGAACAGATCACCATATTTTGCCTTATTTACTCCTGCACCTACAATACCTGCAAGTATAACAACTACTGAAACTGCAATCGTTATATTCTTCATTCCAACAAAATTTATAGGCTTTGCCGCAAGTTTCTTACCATAAAGCTTAGGATTATCAAGCCCTATATTGTAGAAAGCCTTCATTATAAATCTTGTAACAAAAAGTGCTGTAAACATTGACAGTATAATACCGAGTGCAAGTGTCTGTGCAAATCCCTTTACGGTACCTGAACCTCTAAGATAAAGTACAGCTGCGGCTATAAGTGTAGTAACATTTCCGTCAACGATAGCTGACAAAGCCTTCTTAAATCCTAAATTGATAGCTTCATTTACGCTCTTACCAAGTCCGATTTCTTCCTTTATTCTGGTAAAGATAATAACATTTGCATCCACCGCCATACCGATTGAGAGTATGATACCGGCAATACCCGGCAGTGTCAGTGTAATTTCAAATGCAGACAAGAGTAAAATCTCAAGTATAACATATAATGAAAGTGCAAGTACCGATGCAAATCCCGGAAGTAAGAATACCGCCACCATAAATACTGCAAGGATTACAAATCCTACTGCAGCAGCCTTCATACTTGTGGATATGGCTTCCTGTCCAAGCTTTGCTCCTACCACATTACTTCTAAGCTCTTCAAGCTCAAGTGAAAGTGAACCTATACGTATAGTTGAAGCAAGATTCTTTGCTTCATCGTATGAAGTCATACCTGTAATCTGTGCCGTTCCGCCTGTTATAGCAGTCTGAACTGTAGGATTTGAATAAATAACATTGTCATATATAATAGCAATTCTCTGTCCGATAAGTCTTGCAGTAGCCTCTGCAAAAGCCTTTGAACCCTCATCTGTAAATGTAAGTGATACAACATACTCACTGTTACCGTTATTATCTATAATACCGGCTTTTGCTGTTGCCACCTGATCACCTGTAAGTACGGTATTACCCTGTGGATCTACAAAGATCAAAGAACCCGGTTTTCCAAGTTCGTCAAGTATTGCATTGGCATCAGATACACCCGGGATATCAATATTAATTCTATTGCCACCCTCTCTGTAAACTTCAGCTTCTGTTGAGTAATTCTGTACTCTCTGCTGCAACTTATAGATAGTGTCCGCCATATCCTCATCTGACGGATTCGGCTCAACTGTTTGGTAAGTAATACTTACACCACCTGCCAAATCAAGTCCGAGTTTTATTTTACCTGTACTGAATTTGGAAGTTTTACCTGTTTCATCAGCCACATCACTGTCTGTTGCCTCATCTCCGGTCACTTCACCACTCTCATTTGATATGGTAGTCTCACTTGTTGCTACAGCACCGGTATTACCCTTACCTGCAGATAAAACATTGTAAGCAAGAAAACCGAAAAATACCAAAACCACAACTGTGATAAACAGAGAGGCTAAGCCCTTTTGCTTATTGTCCTTCATTATCTTCTCCTATTTTACCCAGCTAACGCTGCTTTTATCATTATTGCACACTCAATTCTCTTTTTTTGAAGTTCGCAACCGATATCATAAGTATCTGTAATAGAGCCGTGGAAGCTATAAGAATTAGCCGCACATCCTCCACTACAATAAAATCTTGCATAGCAATCCTTACACTTTGGCTTAGCGTAAACATTGCACAGCTTAAACTCATTACTGATGTCTTTTCTCTTCAACCCGTCAAAGACATTTCCAAGTAAAAACTCATCTTTTCCGACAAATTGATGACATGGATACAGGTCACCCCAAGGTGTAACCGCCAAGTATTCCGTTCCCGAACCACATCCTGAAAGTCTCTTTGCAACGCATGGTCCCTGAGTCAAATCTATATTGAAGTGGAAGAAATTAAATCCTCTTCCCTCCTTCTTCCTCTTGATATACTCTACAGCAAGTTTATCATACTCTTCCATAATCTTTGGAATATCTTCTTCTCTGATTGCATAAGCTTCACCGTCTTCACCTACTACAGGCTCCATACTTGTCTGCTTAAATCCAAGGTCTGCAAAATGCAATACATCCTTTGAAAACTCAAGATTATTTCTTGTAAAAGTACCTCTGATATAGTAATCCTTTGTGCCTCTGCTTTCTGCAAATTTAACAAACTTAGGAACTATAACATCATAGCTGCCTTTGCCTCCTCTGGTAGGACGCATAGCATCATTAACTTCTTTTCTGCCGTCCAAGCTGAGTACTACATTTGACATCTCCTGATTGCAAAATTCCATAATTTCGTCATTCAAAAGCATTCCGTTTGTAGTAATTGTAAATCTGAATTTCTTATTATTAGCTTCTTCCAGGCTTCTGCCATATTTTACAAGGTCTTTTACCACCTGCCAGTTCATAAGCGGCTCACCGCCAAAGAAGTCTACTTCCAAATTCCTTCTGTTTCCCGAATTGGCTACAAGGAAATCAAGTGCTCTCTTTCCGACATCATAGCTCATAAGAGCTCTTCTGCCATGATACTCTCCCTCTTCGGCAAAGCAGTATTTACATGCAAGATTACAATCGTGAGCAATATGAAGACAGAGTGCCTTTACAACTGTTTCTCTCTCTTTAAAATCATTGATGTAGAGCTCATAAGTATCCTTGGTATAAAGCTCTTCCGCATTTATAAGCTCCTGTATATCGGATATGGCCTCATCTATTTCCTCATCACTGTACTTATCCTTCAAACCTGATTTAATATCAGCTTTTATCTCATCACTTAAGTTTATCGGAGCATCTATCTCTCCAATAAGCTTTTCACCAAGTTCCATTGCATCATACATAAGCTCATCAACTACATGAACAGAACCTGAATTGACATCTAAAACTATATTATATCCGTTATTCTTATATTGGTGTAACAAATTATTCCTCTTTCTATCATGAAGCAAATTTTACAACATGAAAAGCCCCCTTAACAGTCTATGACCGCGAAGGGGGGTTTTTGATACAAGCGTCTTATCTGTTAGGATTCTCACAACCCTGGTTTCCAACTGTGCAAGATGTCTTGCAAGCTGACTGACAAGAAGTTTGGCACTCGCCACAACCACCACGCTTTAAGCTCTCTTTAAGAGTTTTCTCATTTAAAGTAACAACATGCTTCATATACATTCTCCTTCTATGTCGTACTACGACAACAAGCTTTATGCTAACTCATTTTAGCATAAGTAAATATCTTTTTCAATAAATATATTTTTTGAACACTTCAACACTCATATTTGCTCTTTTTGCGGCATCTTCAATGCTTAATATTCCGTCTTTTACTAAGGATGCAAGAGTAGTTACAGCACCTTCAAGCTTGCCTTTTTTTATTCCTTCGATTCTTCCTTTCTCTATTCCTTCAAGTCTTCCTTTTTCTATTCCTTCAAGCCTTCCCCTCTCTACTCCCCTTGCTTCAACTCTATCAAGTACTTCGCACATATTAACATTCTCCTTTCCCTTCAGCTCATTTATAGTTTCTTCAAATCTGTTATCTCCGGTCATCGCACTCATCAGATAAAGTAGCTCTTCAACATGCTCAATTGTAGTTTTATCAGCAGTATAGTCTCTCTTTGTTCGCATTTGATACAGATAATCCGCCAATATTTTAAAGTCACTTTTAAATAAATCAATTTTTACTCTGTCCAGATATGCAATTTCAAAAAGATTAATCTTAAAATCATTTACATAAGATTTTATATCATTATGTACATTCAATATTTCTAAAAGTGTAGTAGGATAATTCCATCTTTTATCATACCCAAGATATAAGACTAAAGTAATCACGGGATACTTTTCCTTATATCTGTTTTCTTTTCTTGTCTGATTTACATACTCTGTACCGTCATATCCGAACACTCTAAGAGGCATTAACTTATCAGGTCTTGTCTGGTTCTCTAATCCAAACAGTGATATATTTATTTTACTGTTTTGCCAGTATTTTGCAATATCTCTCTCCTGTAATCTGACATTACTTCCTATCTTAAGCATACTCATTGGCAGTGCATCCGACAATGAAGATTCATCAACTACATCTTTGCCGTCAAATAAAAGTACATTTAAGATATCAGCAAATACATCATTGTACTTTTCAAGCATCTTTTGAGTTATGTCCTTATCTTTCATATCTCTTCCCCCTATTATACCAAAAATATTATTATTAGGCTGTTTTTTATTATAAATTTTAAGTAAAAGGGCCGTCACTTTTGTAACAGCCCCATTACACTAATCTATTCTTCTTCTCTCTTTTTGTATACAAAAACTATTCCCAAGCCCAGTGCAATGCCTAAAGTTATAACTGCCAAAGGAATATAGCCTGCTGATAAAAGTTTTGCCTGCGGTGCTTTTATTTCAAAGCTTACAGAAGCGATATCGCTTAAATTACCTGCCTTATCCTTTCCCTGTGCTTTTATGGTGTGCTTACCTTCTGTATAAATACTTAAGTTTATTGTACCGTCATCCTTGATTGTATACTCACTCTTATCGAGTAATTTATCATCAAGCCAAACCGATTCAATAAAATCTCCGGGAAGTTCCGTACTTAAAATAATATTTACATTGCCCTCATAGATTTCTCCTTCTTCGGCGCCCAGAATCATACTTACAGGTTTTGTAGCATCATATATAACTTCCACCGGCTTCATTGAAGACTTATTTCCTGCCGTATCTATTACTTCAAGATTGAAAGTATATTTTCCGTCTTTATCTATTGATTTTAAGAACTTTAACTCCCCGTTTACAAACTCAAACGGCTCATCCATTCCGTTTATAGTTGCCGACACAATAGAAATTTCATCGGTGTTCCATACCTCAATACCGGGTTTAAACGGCTTGTTTGTATACTGTCCTACAAGTTCTTCAGGCTTAAACTTAAAAGTGGCTCCTTTTTTATTTACCGAGAAATTCACCTTCTTCTCGGTAACATTTCCTGCCATATCATATATGGTTACGGTAAGTATATAATTGTCGTCAATATATATAGGATCAAGATTTAATATATATCCTCCGTCCTGTTTCTTTGCCTTATATATAAGGTCTCTTGACTTTCCGTCCGCCACGGCTGTAAGAGTAATCTTTGACTTTAGTAAATCTATATTTACATCGCTATATTTTACTACAGGTGAAACTGTTCTTGCATTTGCAGTCAAATCTTCCACTCCTGTAATCGTAATATACGGTGCTGTAGCATCAACATTAAGCTTTTCTTCAAATCTTACTCTTTCCGACTCTGAACCCGGATTGTTTTTAACAACTGCGATTCTGTACTCTCCGTCATCATCAAACACTATATTAGCTCTGTGATTTACACCGTCCGAACTCCAGGTATATTTTGTATTTGACAGTACTTCTTTTCCATTCACATTTTTGTAAACCGATACCGAATAATTATTCTCATTAAAGTCGTTGTCGTCAACATTTACATATGTCGATCTAGTATTCAAGAATCCGTTCAACCTGTTATTTACTATATCTCTGTTTATACTTACTGTATGTCTGACATTATTTATACTTCTGCCGGTATCTGTTCTTTCGCTTACGGCATTTCCATTTCCAACAGGTTGGAAAAATTGAGGCACTTCATTTGATACATCTGTTACTTCTCCTGTTTGAACAGGTTGAGGCGTGTCTTGTATTTCCGTCTCAGTAGTTTGACTTGTATTATTATCTACAATATCTCTGTGTGTAATATTATTTCTTATCACTGAACCGGATATATTTCTGTCGGTATTTACATTACTGTCGACGCTATCCGTTCTTCGGGCACTATCTGTTCTTCCTGCACCTGTATCTTCCGTATTGCTCCTGTTCGTATCTATGGTATCTACAGTAATGCTGTTTGACATTCTTGATCTTTCTGTAAGCTGTATATTTTCATGTACTTCATGTGGTACTTCGGGCTCTATAACAGGCTGAGCCGCCAAAAAGAATATCTGATTCTTATTACCGTTTTTTGAAACAAACCTTCTCATATCTGTATTAACCGTGTTTAAGCTGTTTGTCCTTGTGATCTGTACACTGCGTCCTATCTCAAAGTATACATTGCTTCTATAAAGAGTAATACTTGCATTTCTACTTTCGGTATCACTTAAATTTGAAAATCCTGTTCTGATTACCAAATCATCTCTATTTGTGTTTGAATGTGTTGCAATTGAAGAAGTCGCAACAGATGATGTAGCAAGAGTCGGAGGTCTTGAAACATCATAATCTTCTATCTCAATATTCCCACTGTTTAAAATAACATTCTTTATATTTTCAAAAGAATTTTCTACCAAAACAGGACTCCAGTTAAAATAACTTTCATCATTTGTATCACCCAAATCTCTTGGTGTAGGCAGGGTTAACTTCCCTTCCGAATCTAAGAATGATGAAACATTCCTGATATGGTATCCTTCACCGTCTCTGAAAATCAATCCTATCAAAATGTTTGTAGACGCTGCCATGGAATCAATAATAAAAGATCTGAAAATAATTTGAAATAAAAAACAAAAACAAATGATTACTGCAATTAACTTTTTTTCTATGCCTCTAATATTCATAATACTATCTGCCTCCCGCAATTAAATTAATTTCTTCGATAATTTCAAAATTTGTATTTTTATTGTGATTATTTAGAATCTGACCATGATAATTTTCTAAAAGAATTGTTTCATCCATATCTTTATTATTTTTAACGAAATCATGTGTTCCTCTTTTTGCCGGTAATTTCCTTGAGTTTATTTTTCTAAGAGGCATGGTTGTGTTTTGCATCTTCTGATCCACTACCCACTTTTTCTTTGAACCATAACTTAAAATATCACTAAATGCCTTTCTTACTCCCATTTTAAACCACAACAAAATACTTATAAACAACATGATGACACCTGAAAAAAAACCGCTAAAATATAGTATTCTATGCATCAGATACCTCCGATATTTTTCAATTTATTCTTTAAAGAAACGAAGTTGGAATTAAATTCTATATCAGGTAATTCCCCCGCCTTCATATAAATCATAGCTGATGTATTCACGTCTTTCATATCTATCAACAACATAGTCGAAAGACTTATATAAGCCGTAGCATCTTCAGGATATTTTTCTATAATATCTTCGTACTCTTCAGCTGCCCTTTTGTATTCCCCAAGAGATCTATGAATATCTCCTACCCTGTTTTTAAATAAAACCGTCTGTTCAGGCATAGCGAATATCAGAAATCTTTCATAATATGATACTGCTTCATGTAAATCATTTCTTGATTCTTTTTCATCCGGTTCAATATTTGCTCTTCTATAGTAGGCATCCGCAAATCCGAAATACAATTCCGGTAAATATTTTTCTTTTAAATCCTTGTCTATATAGGAGCTGTTTAATATCTCACCGGATTTATTTAAAAGTTCTATCGCTTTATCAAAAGGTTTTTCACCCACCTTCTGTATGGCAAAAGCATTTGCTCTGTAAATCTTTGACAATGTAATATATATTTCGGCCTTTTCTTCCTCATTTACTTCTGTATTCAGGTACTCATCAACATTTTTCATATCTTTGACTATAATGTTCCAGTCCGTACCTATTTCCGATAAGGATCTTGCTAAAGAAGAATAATATTTTGCCTGTGGATATTTCTTTATATTTACTTTGTCAAAATATCTTGCGGCCGTTCCATAGTCAATATCAAACTCTGTATCCTTACTGTTGCCGAGAAAATAAATCTGTCCCATTCTCATCATAAGATCGTCATTATTACCCAAATTACCTGTTCCCGATGCAATCATTGCAGAAATCGCCATAAGTCCGTTCCTTGTCTGCCCAAGATCACAGTAATAATCAAGCATTCTTATATATGCTTCCGTACTGTTTGGGGATATATTTATCGCATCTCGGAAAAGTTTTAAAATATCAGAATCAACTACATTCTCACTTCCTGCTGAAGCAATTTTAAGAGCCGCTTCAGATAAATAATTGTTATAGACCTTTGAGATTTCCCTTTTCTCCATTCCGTTTACAACAATAGCCATAGAGAAAAATGTAAAAGAGAGAATAAGGCTTACCGCAAACAAATATATTTTCTTTTTTTGTGTTGCTATGTATGAATCATCCAAATCTCTGAAATGTTGCAGTGCATATGACATTTCTTTACAATCGTTAAATCTTTTGTCAGGATCTTTTCTTGTGGCTCTGAGAATTATCTTTTCAAGACCGTTTGACAAACTCTCATCCCATCTTCTTATCGGATAAAGCTCATATGGCGGCTCTGAAGGATTCACACCGGTAAGAAGATGATACATAGTTGCACCAAGATTATATATATCCGTCCTGGCATCTGTTTGTCTTAAAGTCTCTCCCGCAAACTGCTCAGGTGCGGCATACCCTATAGTACCGAGACATGTTGTGTCCGATACACTGTCGTAGTTATATTTTCTTGCCGTTCCGAAATCTATCAAAGTGATTTTACCGTCAGGTCTTAACATTATATTTGCCGGCTTCAAATCTCTGTATATTATCGGAGGATTCTGTGAATGCAAGTAATCCAGCACATCACAAAGCTGTATTGCATAATCCGCCACTTTATCTTCTTCTATAACTCCTTCCTCAGACAAAATATCGGATAAAGGCCTACCCTCCACATAATCCATTACTATTATTATGGTATCGTCATTTTCAATTATATCTGCGATACTTGGTAGGTAAGGATGCTTTAATTCTTTCAAGAGATTCGTTTCAGTTATAAGACTTTGTTTCATAATCTCATAATTTTTGTTTTTCTCTTTTCGCATCTCCTTTATGGCCCATTGTTTATTTGCCTTTTCATTCATCGCCAAATAAACAACACTCATACCGCCCTGTCCGATTTTATTTAAAATCTTATACTTTCCGTCTAAAAGGCTGCCTATTTCCAACATATTACCCCTATTATTGAACTTTGACCAATGCCGCCGATATATTATCCTGTTCATTTCTCCTAAGATTCAATGATATCAGCCTCTTAATCATCTCATTAAGTTTATTACTTTCGCATCTGCCAAGTAAGCTCAACATCTCTTTTTCAGATATCTCATGCCTGAATCCGTCGCTGCAAAGCAGTAAAATATCGCCTTTTTTCACTTCTCCGCAAAACATATCAGGCTTTACACGTTCTGATGCTCCGATACATTGCAAAAGTACATTTCTTTTCGGATCATTTTTTGCTTCTTTTTCTGTAAGTCTTCCCTCTGCCACCTCTTTTGCAATAACCGTATGGTCATTTGTAAGTCTCTCTATTTTAGATGAAGATATTTTATATAGTCTGCTGTCTCCTACATGCCATACAAAAAATCTGTTTCCTGCCAAAAGAAAAGCAGTTATTGTTGTACCGAGATATATTCCATGCTCTTTCCCATAATAGAGCAATCCCTCATTTTCAGAACTTATGATACTTCCTATATCTTCCCTCATTCTGCTTTCATCCCAGATACTTTCATATTTACTGTAACTGTACAAAAACCAGTCTGAAAATGCTTCCGCTATGCTCTTGCTGGCCAACTCACCACAGGAAAGTCCACCCATTCCGTCACAAATTATGCCTATACAGACTTCCTCACCTTTAAATTTGGCTCTCTTTAATATTACACTGTCCTGATTACAACTATTTTTTAATCCGACTTCGGTTTGTGCCGCCAAAAAATAATTCATATTTTATACCATGTGAAATTCAAATTCTTCATTTGATAAACTTATAATGTCATTATCCCAAAGTTCAACTTCAACACTTGATGATACTTTTTCACCGTTTACCATTGTAAAATTCAGTGACTTCAAGTCTCTTATAAAAAATAATCCGTCTTTTCTTACAATTTCCGCATGATTCCTACCGACTGAAGAATTGTAATTTATACAAAAATCAACATAGCTTTTTTCTCTTCCGATTCTAAAGCTTGACTTATCTATAAGAATTTTTTCACCTGTTCTCTTCCATATCAGAAATGCGTTTAATACGTTTACAGAAAGTCCAAGTAATGTCGTCTCAGCAAAGCGGTCTGAATTTTGTAAAACAGTGGTTTCCGCAAAATTATTTGAATGTAATTTTGATGCTTCCGTCTTGTTATCAACAACGTAAACTTCTTTTTCCTTCTTTTTCCCAAAAAGAGAAAATCCTTTTTTATCATTGGATTCTTTCCGGTTGACTGTAGCTATATTTACCGGTTCTTCTCTACCCGGAATAAGAAAACTGCTTTGTTTATGGTAATCATTTTCTCGAGTTTTTGAAATTTCCTCTTTCTTTTCAACCTTTCCAAAGCCAAACAAACCCTTTTTCTTTTCTGAATTTACCGGTTTCATATCCAATTCAATATTTGATAGTGGTTTATTATTAACAGAATTGAAAGCACTTACAGGGGATTGCATATTTACCGAAATCTGTGTTCCGCTGCTGTAACCGGTATTATCAGGAGTTAACTGTTCGAGTTGCTCCTCAATATTGTATACCCTTCTTTTTTTAAACTCGGATTTGATTTCCGGCTTTGTGATAGCGAAGTTTTCAATATGTTTTTTTTGTTTTATTTGGGATATTAATTGTAAGAATTTTTCGATAGAAAATGATTCTTCATCTGAGAGTTGCCGACTTACATCTACCGCAAAATTTGCAGCCTTATTATTTTTAACTATCATATAAAGCAGTAAATTTTTAAAGAATTCGAGTATACTTAAATTATTTCTTCTGTCATACAAAGGCAGAAGTATCATTTTTATATTTACGTTGTCGGTAAAAATATATTTATTTTCCAAAACCAACTGTGCTTCACCAAGCATATATTCTTCTATATCCGTTAAAGCTTTACAAATGTTCTCAAATACATTCAGCAATTCTTCCTTTGTAAGTTCTTCGCTCAAATATTCATCCAGATTTTTCAACTTTTCAGTTTTATATTTAAACTCCGTCATTGAATCATGCATGATTATATCTATGGGAAGCAAGCCTTTAATATTATTATTTCTCATCATACCGATGCTTATATTATCAATTTTTTCATTTTCAGCAACATAATATATAAGCTCAATATCCTTTTCAGTCTCATTCCTCTTAAACATATGGTCCTCCTATCTCAAATTTTCCAAAAATGAAACCTTTGACAGTATCTCAGTCAAATCATTGCTATCTGCACTATAATTTTTCACAAAGTCTCTTACAGACAAGTTTTGTGGAATTGAAATATTATTAATATCTTCTACCTTATTGCATATAAGAGTTATTTTATTTGTTATATCAATAGCTCCATTATTTTCCATAATATGTAATGCCTCATTTAACTCGGACATTTTCTTGATTCCATGCTTTGTATCATCGAAAACAAACACTATCTTATATGCAAACTTTGAAAAAGTATTCAATCTGCTTCCGGGATCGAAATTACAATCTATAATTATATGTCTGTACTTACCCATTCCCTTTATTTCTTTAATAAGTACCGATATATCTTCATCACTGAGTTCAAGCATATCCAGAGCCGTCCTTGATTTATTGAAGAAATTCAGCCCTTCACTTGTCTTTAAAACACTGCTTTCTATTTTTAATGAAACACTTTGCTTTTTACTCTTTATTGCATATATGATTTCATCAAAGCCGATATTTCCCTCTCCGCTTAAGAAAATATCGGATGAATTAAGTATTTCAAAATTCAAATAGAGTGTCGGTATTCCTCGCCTTGCCAATCTCTTTGCATAGGCTATGGCAAGAGAAGTAGCTCCCGCCCCTCCGTTTACCGGCATAAACACCTCAACCAAAGTATTATTTCCGTCATTAAATTTATATGCAATATCACCGTTTGAACCGTCTGCCAATACATTCAATATTTCCTTATATATATTTTCAGGCTTCTTGAATTTATTGATTGTCTTTATATTGTTTTTTCTCTCTATCAAATCCCTGTCAGAGAGGTATGCCATACTCATCTTTTCACTGTATGACGATAAGTCATCTTCTATATTTTCAGATACAAGCATAACATCTATAGACTTGTTCCCTCTGTTATTTTCAAATGAATCTAATGAAGAAAAGGTCAATATTTCTATTCTGTCCTGATAATTTTTAATATAAAAATCCGACAATCTTTTTCTGTAATCCTCATCTGTGTCTATTAAAGCCAGTCTGATTTTCATTAAAAACCTCCTATTCTACAAGCTTAATAAATTTCCAAGTTCCCTTCTTCACAGCTGCCACACCGCCACTGTTAAAGCAGCCTGCTTCACTAAACCCGAAATCAATAACTACTGTGGCTTTTTTATTAATATATCCCCACTTTTTTCCGTCATATACGGCAGCAAAACCGTTTGAAAAAGATTTTGCATTCTTATATTCGGTCATTAACTCAACTTCACCGTTCTTATTTGCAAAACACCATTTATTTTTCATTTTAACTGCTGCCATATCATCCGATACAAATGCTTTTGCATCATCAAAGCCTTCGCTTCCCTTCATATTTCCGTCCAAATCAAAAATATGATACTTACCGTCAAGCTTTGCAATATATACATTCTGTGAAGTCGCAAATCCGAAATCATCCATTATCACATCATCATATATAAAATCAGTAACCTGTGAAAAATCATTTTTGATAACAGCCCATTTGTCTTCTTTTTTTACCGCAGCCCTCTTATTTGCAAATCCTCCTGCAAAATCATAGGTCAACTCGGTAGCTTTTTTTGCATACTCGTCTATATAAGAATACTTTTCTCCTGTCTTATAAGGAGCCAGCTTGTTTCCAAATACGCCAAGTGAATCCACTTTAAAGTCAGGCAAAAGCTTCTTGTATCCGTTTTTTTCTATATAGTACCAATCACCGTCTTTACAAACGGCGGCATAATTGGGCTCCTTGCCATATGGTAATATATCATCATATTGAGACTTTATCTTTTCACTGCCGTCCGACTTCATAAGGCCCTTTTTATCATCATTTGTGAATACATAAAATCCGTTATAGTACTCATCTATAGAAGCTCCGGCAAAGTAAATTTCGGTATATATTCCTCTAAGCTTACCCTGCAATTCCAAAAAATCACCATCATTAGGTTGTCTTTCAAGATAAGCATTTACAACTTTTAGAGCATTTGCATTTTGCTTTCTTTCCATATAGTAATCGATGACCTTTTTTGTAATTACTCTCGGATAATTATAATTTTCCAAGATCATACTTCCCTGCTTTTCAAAGTCCTTATATTTCTTTAAATTAAGATAATCATCAAGAATTGCCTCTTCCACCGGAAGCTTATCTTTGGTAAATTCAAGTGCTTTTTTATACTGATCAAGAGCATCTATATAAATTTCTTTTTCATCCAAAGCTTTGGCTTTTGAAATGTATTCATTGTATTTTTTACGTTCACTTGCGTTGCCGCCTATTATATTTCCCCAGCCAAGTACCAACAGTAAGATTATTACAGGTACCAATATTTTTTTCATTGTCATATACAGCTCCTAAAATCCCAGTAACATACAAGCGGTTACACCGAAAGCAATAAAAGGTGCAAAAGGTATTTCATCCTTTGTAGTTGCTTTTTTGGTAAACACCTTAAACAGACCGTATAATGCAATGGATACAAGTGATACTATCAATACTCCCATCAAAGTATAAGTTCTCAAGTAAAATCCCAATGCTCCTACAAGCTTTATATCCCCCATTCCGACACCGTTTTTACTGATTGCCTTACTTATGGCAAAAAGTCCGCTACCGATAATCATTGCTACAGCAGAATCTATAAATATAGCCAATGCCTCAATTGTATTTGTAAATACATTTATCAAAATAAATATACAGGAAATTCCCAATATAAATACAACCGCCTCATTCGGTATTACCTTTTCTCTGTAATCAATTCCTGCAATTATTAAGGAGACGGATATCACAGTCAAAGCCTTAAATGATTTAAAAATATCGTAAGCATATATCCTATATAAGATACCTATAGTAATTCCTATAATCAAATATGTAATTATCAAAAATACATTTTGCCTTGAATAAATATTGCCATACCTTTTCTTGTACATATACAGTGTAACAGCATATGTTATCAACATAAAAACTACGCAAAAAATCAAGTTCACCATCACCTGTATCTCCTATTCTGTCGTATATAATTTCAACTCCATGCCGTTTTCTCTTGCATATTCCGTTGCAAGGATTATTGCCTTTTGCTGATCAATACTCAATTCTTTGTTTTTCACTACCAGATAATAATACTTTTTATTATATTTATCAGATGTAATATCTCCTTCCCAACTGAAGTTTTTAAGTCTTTTCATATCTTTTTTTATCGCACTTAAAAATTTCTTACCGTCCTGATACTCTATCAAATCGGTATCCATACTATGAGTTCTGGCTATATATCCCTCTTCTTCATTAAATATACTTATACTTTTGTATATACTTGAATCCAGATTTCTCTTTACAACTGTATTATTGTAATTGCTTATCTCCTCGCCTCTATCTTTGGTACTCTTATCCCACACTGAAGCCGGTATATTCAGCCTGTTGCTCGGTGTTACTACCGGAGTTACATTGTCAAAATTATCTTCTTCACCCGGTATTTCATCAGCACCGTCTTCAAGTGCTGCACCTGCAACGGCTCCTCCGGCCTCATTGGGCTCATTAAAGCTTCCGTCTCCAATCCAAGCTCTGGTGGATGCGGTATTTTTCAATATAAAATCAAATTTATCTATAAACGGTAACGGTATTCTCATCTTATATGTGGCACTTATTTCAATGCTTTGCATATCCAGAAAGAAACTCGAGCCCCAATAGTTTATCCCGTTTTTTCCACCCTGTACTCCCAACTTTTCCAAATATCCGTTTGGAAAACTCTGTAAGTACTTATTTGTAACGGCTCTGCTTATAGGCATTGCAACAGCCAACTTCACAGCATCATATGCACCGTCTTTTATAACCGCCAATATTCCGTTAAAAATTGCTTTTTCATCAGAAAAGTAGTCGGTAACGTAAGTATGCATAGCCTGTCCTGCATCATATATCTCCTGTGCACTCTGTCCCACACTGTTCATTTGAGATAATATATCTTCAGGATATTGCTCAGTTCCTTCATCCAATATATTTGAAGTCACATCAGTTGCATTTTCCAGACCGTTTGCACTGGCATTGAAAAACACCTGTACGGTATTAAGCATTTTCTTTGTTTTATCGGTAAATTCACCCGCCTCACTTGATGCACCCTGTCCTATATTGTGTACTCCAAGTTTCTTTGCTATATAAGCATACTCTGACACCTGCTTCGCAGTTTGATCTATAGCATTTTGTATACTTGTATAAGCCCTGTAAACATTAATCATACTTAAAATGGCAATATACGATGAAATAAAAATCATAAGTATAAGACTTGCTTCTACCGTAATAAAACCTCTTTGCCTGTATCTATCCATTAGTTTGCTCCTTAGTGTGGCCGGATAAAGCTACTCAAATTCAAACTATTTATCCAGTTTCCAATAATCATCCAAGCTTATAAGAGTTTCCATAGAAGCTGTTGTTGATTCTTTCAGCTTTTCATAGTTTTCTTCCATGGTCTTTGCCTCTTCAGCATTTGACATATCAACAGGTCTTACACCCCATATTGCCATTCCCATTCCATATCCCTGATTATCATCGGCAGGATATGCACCTGCTCCTTCAGGACTGAAATAGTAATATGCTATATATCCGGCTCTTACAAGTTCAGGAAATCTCGTATTTGAAGGATCCTTTCTTGTTACATCTATATGACCTTCCTCTTTTATAAAGTCGACACCGTTATAAGTTACCTTCTCTGTATTATCTACGATTACTTCATATTGTTGATCTGAATACATTTTGTACATTCTTCCATCTTCTAAAAAAGCATCCCATAGGGTCGTCAATCCTTTCATTATATGCGGTATTTTTTCTAAGTTCTCGCTATATTCTATGTCCCAAATTATTTCAGTATCTTCTTTACTTACACATTGCTGTTGAAAAAAGCATGATGCTAGTTCGCCTTTATTCTCATTAAACCCAAATATGAGCCAATTTGTTTCAAAAAAACCTGCCTTAGGAAACTCACTGTCTGCCATAAGGTCTATGCCACCTATAGTTCCCAATGTTATAGGATGTTCGAACTTATTTTTCTTTTCCTGCTTTTTGCTTGTCTCTTCGACTTTGCTTTCTTTTGTTGTACTTTCAGCGGTTTCAGTACTAACTGTATTTGTATTCGACTTACTACATCCACTTACGATAATACTTGCTGTGGCCAATACACCTATAAGTAAAACTCTTTTTATATTCTGCATATTCTTTTTGGCTTATAGCCAACCTCCTTTTAATATCCCAATACACCTTTATAATCTATAGGGTATCCAAATTCCCCTTTTAAATTAAATTTTTCATTTTTTAAATTAAATGCATCCAAATTTATAAATATAGGTTTTATCTGCGTCTTAGCTTCTACCTGTAAAAGAACTGTGGCTTCCTGCATAGAAAATCCCTCTCCTGCATAGTAGAGTGAACCTTCCTTACTTGCATTAGTCTGTATCAGATTCCCCATTCTACAAATCACACTCTGCTCATCCAATAAATACTGTATAGCCAGAAAAACCATAAGATAATCTTTATAGCTCATGTTAAAAGTGCTTGCCTTCGTCTTATCAAAACCGTTCAGCTCAAGTTTATCCTTTCCCTCTCCTATACTCAGAGCATCTCCACCTGCACCTTCAAACTCTTTATTGAACTCATTTATCTTATTATTTATAGCTTCCTGTGCATTACTGTTTGCGGCATCCAAAGCACTTCCTACACTGTTCTTAAGCTTTTCTTCAAGCTGAGTTTTATCAATAACAGAATTTATGGTATCAATTAATCCCTTTTTTCTTTTCTTAAAATAATCTTTGATATTTTCATTTATACTATCTGTTAACTGATTGACATTCTCACTTGTAATACCTGATGTCTGCATTACAGCCTCTACAAGCTTATCTCGGCTGTCATTTGTATTAATAGTCTTAAATGCCTTAAGCTTTGCCTGTGCAACCAAACCTCCGGTTGAAACCTCAGCTTCCATATCAGCCTGAATCTGATCAAAGCTTTCCTTTAGTGCAGCTTTAAGTCTTTCTTCCAGTCCGTCTCTTGCATCTCCTATCTGTGCCATACACCATAATACTTTCTCCTGTATGGGTGTCTGTATTGACGTAATAATAGTATCTGTAGACGTATCCACCATATTGTCTACATAATCTTCCAGAGTAGTATTGAAATCCTCTTTCATATCATCCGTATACTCATTCATCTTCTTGTACAGCTGACTTGCAGCAGTCTGTGCAACAGCTTGAGCCATACCGCTGAATCTTGATCTCCATACATTCGGATTTTTATAAAGCGGTACCGACTTTCCCGACACCAAGTCATTGATATCCAACGCACTTTCAGTCAATGCCGCCGCAATCAGTAATACATTCTGAACTATCGGAACTCCGAATCCTGTCCAGCCTGCTATGGCCGTAGCCATTGCAAATGTCTCATTTCTTAGAGCACTGTCACTTGTATACGCATATATTAAATTTAACAAAAGTCTTATACCGAATATTCTTGTTTGTACACCAGACACATTTTCATTCAATTTAGGATTACCAAGAAGTATATACTCCTGCTCAGCTCTGTAAGCTTCATTGTTCTTTTCACTGAAAGGCACTCCCGACAAAGTCTTTTCATTTGTGATTCCACTCTCTTCCCTGTTTGTCGTATAGCAGCTGAACATTGTAGTGGTATATGCCATAAGATATAGCTTATCTCTTCCACCTACCAGTATGTCTCCGATTCTGTCAAATCCCGAAACAGCTTCTTTTGAGGCCTTCAAAGCATTGTCAGCCAATTTCTTATCACCACCGCTTTGAAGTGTTTCCATTGTATTTGAATTCATTATCTGTGCCGCCTGAGCACCTATATTCATTACATCAGCTATTCTTACCGTACTTATTTGCACAGGTTCCGGAGTATTATCAACATGTGAGCCGTTAATCATCTCATCTCTCTTGTTTTTCTGCTCCGAATCACCTTCAGTTTTTGTCGCAACACTGTTTCTTTCAAGAAATGCAAAAAGCGGATCTACATAGTACTTTCCGTCTGTATCTGTCATACCGGAAGTTACTGAATCCATATCATAGCACTCTACTCCAATATAGTTTCGCAGTCTTGGATTTATGTATCCAAATTCCGAATCAACTACTTTATATCCCTTTTCCTCTTCGGTAATTTCAACCACCTTTTGTATCTTGGAAGGAATACTGTTCTCAAAATCCAGGAATACAAGTCTGCTGTCTTCTGTAGGAATATAAGCTCCCAATGTATGTAATGCTTCCTGCTTTGACTCAATTTCACTGTTTGTAGTCAATGTATCCGTATTTGTCAATCCGGATACATATAATATTATGTTGTTTACCCAACCGTCATCCGTATCATCTGAAGTAGCCGGATGTATTCCCGCATATTCATATTTTTCCAAATTTGCTATAACCTTATTTGAATAATCTATAGATCTCTCAAATATTTTTGTCATTTCAGTGACATAACCTTCAATAACAGCCTTTGTCTTGGTATTATAGTCCTGACGCATATCATTTTTTACACCCGACTCCGCCATATTGCCGATATTTATATCCCAGTTATTGGCTATATCTTTCAGTTCCTTAGCCGATGTTTTAAGTTTTAAGAGCTCACCTCGAACACCTTCAGCTTTCTCTTTAAGTCCTGTAAACCAAAGATAGTACTCTCTTGCAGTCCTCATTTGAGGTGTGGCAAGAAGTTTAATATCATTTCTAAGATCTTTCATGTACTTATCTCTCAGATTGTTTACATTATAGTTTGGACCGAGAGGTGCGCTTGAGAGCTCCGAACTCCCGTAATTGTCAGGTACAACTTCATTTACACCTGTTTGTTCCCAATCACCGACGAACTTTTTATCATACCATTCCTTGATATTTTTCCAATCCGCCTCCAAATCTCTTAATTCTGCTTCTAATCTTGTAATTTCCGAGCTGTAGTCATTCTCTTCATCACTTTTACTTATATAACTTGCAATATCACCGTTTATTCTTATTTTCTCACTTTCGTAATGCTCCTGTGCAAGATTAAACCTTTTAACTACAGTTTGAAATTCATATACCTCAGTCTTATACCGATTATAATAATTTACATAATTGCCGAATCTATTGTACTCTAAAGTGGCATTCCCTCTTGGCGTTGACATCCAATCTACATATGACAAAGAACTTGTAACCATATGAAAGTCTGTTTTCAATTCACTTATATCATTTTCAAAATTTTCCATTGAATAATGAATATCACCACCTTGTGCATTATTGTTACTGTTACGCCAATATTTATCCTGCTCAAGTTTTGACAGCTTTTCCACCTGTACATATGCCAGTGCATCTCTTGTAGCATATTGAAAGTTATTGTCTCCCAAGACATAAATATCATCCTTTATCTCCTTTGGAGTCTTAAAATTTCCTGTCGGATTTATCAAATAATCCTCATATTCTCTTGAAAGAGCATATATTCTTAAGCAAAGATCTTGAATGTCCTTTAGTTTTTTTTCATAATCTCTTTTGTTTTCCAATACCTTTTGTTGGTCCGGTAATGATTTTAAGATATTCATCTTCTCTAAAAATCCATACCCTATCACCGCCGGTGCTCTGAATTTCATATAATCAAGCACCTGTGCCCTAAGCACATTTGCATTGGAAAGATTTGCACCTGCCGCCTGACTTACCTCAAAACTTCCGTCAGTCAGCTTCATTTGCATAATATCTGAAATTTCGTTTCCACCGCTTCCTGATAATGCAATATCAACAAGCTCTTTTACCAGGCCTTGATCATGCAGGCCGTTGCTTTTTAATGTGGCATCAAAATATACTTCCAGATTATTTCGTAATTCAGTCATATTCTTAGAAATGGCAAACAGTCCGTATGTGTCCTGTAATACCGAATTATAATATGTTAATCCTGCATTGAGTGCCATATCTCCGGCACCTGATACTATATTTCCGGCAAGTATTATTCTGCCGCCATCAACCAAAACAGTGGTAAATATTATAACCACTGTTAAGATAAGTGACATAAATATGGTCAGTGAACCATGTTTGTTATAAAAGATTTTCATATTGTCACCTGCCTGTTCCACCCAGTTTATCTCTTAATGTCTTTAATTTATTTACATAGACATCGACCCTTTCCTTTAAATTAAATTTCTCTAAAAGGAAATCTATGAGATCCGCTCCCAGGTCGATGTCTCTGACAAATTCCGTTGCATTGGAGGAGAATGCATAACTTGATTCCTTAAGCTCAATTTTTTCCGGAACACCTACACTTTTAAGTGCCTTACCCAATCCGGCAGGCAATTTAATTCCGTACTTGATATTGACTTTTACTGTAGGTGTTATTATCCCCGTGAACTCTATATCGGAATCTACACTCAAACCGCTAACCATGGTATATTTATATAAAAGCGTATTCAGTTTTTCTTCAAAACCGTCTCCGATTTCATCCTTACTTCTGAAAAAACCCGCGTAGAGTTCCCTCTCCTTATAATAACTGTCAACTCCGTCCGTACCCGGAAAACTCATTACGTCTATATCTATACCGCCACTTATCGGTGCGAGATATTTTTCGTATCCGGGATATGCTCCGTCTCTTGCGGCTTGCGAAGCAATCTTTGCACTGGCAAACTGTACCAAAGTCTGCTCAAGCTTTAAAAGCCCCAAGATAAGCATTGCAATTATAGTAAATATGAATAAAGGATATATTATTGCCGCTTCTACCATCAAAGTACCACGATTGTTTTCACCTCGCATATCTCCTCCTTGGCTCAATATTTTATGGTGTACTGTTAGTACTGACGAAACCGCTAAGTTTATCCAGTATTTGACCGACTATATCCTTTAGCCTGTCGTGAAATAAAGTTGCAAGTGCTATTATGATAACTATAAGTACCATAACCGCAACCATATCGGATGCTCCACGCTCTTCTTTCTTAAAAGCCTCAACAGCTCCGTTAAGTTTCATTGTCTGTGTAATAAAAAACAGATCAATAAGTTCAAACATTTTTTCCATCTTGTTTCTCCTCTCTTTGAAAGTTTTAGTTATGTAAAAGCTTTAGTCGACTTTCAGCTCAAACATCAAAATCTAAGACCGGCAAACATAGGCACCATTATCAAAATGAGTACTCCTAAAAATATAAGACCTATCGGCATTATCAATTTACTGCTTGCCTTTTCACCCTTTCTTTTTACTTCATGCTTTTTCTCTTCCCAAGCTTCATTGCTCATATCTCTAAGAAAAACAACCACTTCACCGCTTCCTTTTTGCAGATTCTGTATCATCATCGTTGAAAACTTTCTAAGAGACTTTATAGAGCATCTCTCTCCGAAAGTCTTATAAGCTTCCACCTCCTGAATTCCGTTACTCAGCTCCAAGGCGGTGTTTCTCATTTCCTGATATAAAATACCTTCATTTGTGGCTGCCACCTTCATCCATGCCTCTCTTATAGGCACACCTGCATTTACAAGCAATGTAAGCTTTGAGAGCATTCCCGGATAATCCCTTAAAAGCTCATCCCTTCTTGAGTTTATCTTGTCATTTAACAATTCATCCAAATACCATATCATCATTGCGCTTACCGCCACTCCGGCTATTACCAGTTTAAAATTTCCGCTTATTCCCGTTATCATAAACATAAGTAATGTAAGCACTATTCCGAATGTAATCTGTCCGCCTCGCAGTATATAAAAATAATAAGGTCCGTATTGTTTTCCGTATATTTCCGAAATAAGCTTGATCTTTCCTCTTGAATTTTTACTGTTCATATCAAAATGTATCAGCTCCATAAGTCCAAATCCGATATAATATATGTCAGACAGGGGATACTCACCCTCCGGTATTCCCGATAATACATCTTTAAACTTTTTACTGAATCTGAAATGTAAGTAAAGTACAAACAATGCAAATATTGTTACCAATATCATTACTATCATATTTTTACATCCTTATATTCACTATTCTTCTTCCCATCATATAGGCTCCTGCAAACAATCCTATTGCAAATATCTTTACCATCACTGTAAAAGCCGTATTTGCCGCCGCAGACATAGTTCCCATTCCGCTAAGTGCAATCATTATTACAATAGGCATTACCATCATAATGTTTAATTCATTTTCCTTTTCAGTGAGAATGGTCTTTATTTCCATCTCAATTTCTATCTTGTCATTGATTATCTTTCTGCTGTCCCATACAACCTGCTTGATATCTCCGCCCTGTCTGAGTCCCGACTCAAAGGTGGCCGCAAAGCTTGCAACATCATCAAGTCCACATCTGTCCGCAAAGTCCTTTAGTAAGTCTTCGATAATTATATTATTTGTCATCCCGGCTATTATTATTCTGGTTTCATTTACAATATCGGATTTTTCACCGTAAAGACTTAGTAAATCTTGATAACTTTCCGCAAATGCCTCCATAGTATTCTTTCCGGAAGAATAAGATGTTGTAAGTGCCTCAAGCAGATCTCTAAACTCAACAAGCAAGTCTCTTTGCCTTTTTTCTTTTCTGTATTTTCTAAAAAAATGTATAGCAGGGATTCCACAGATAATTCCCGATATTAAAGAAACGCCAAATATTCTAAAGAAGACCATAATTACTACAAAACCAAGTGCAAATCCAATTGAAAATCCGACAAGATAATCTACCAATCTCATATGATATATATGATAGTCATCGGCATTCCCCATAAGACCGTGATTTTCTATATAAGTATCCGACTTACTTTTCAGTATTCTTTTTATCATTAAATAACTCCTTTATATCCCATGAGCTTTAGTTTGAATGTATTCTTTAAAGGATTCTTTGTTCTCTTAAGCTCACCTACCACCTTATCCATGGTGCTTTCTTCACTTTCCTCAAATACATACAGGGGATTCAGTTCTATCTCACCGTCTTTTAATCCCATAACCTCCGATATTTCCATAGTCTTTCTGCTGTGATCTCTAAGCCTTGAAAGATGTATAATTATATCCACCGCCGAAGATATCTGCTGCCTTATAGCTTCAAGAGGTAGACCTTCAGCACCCATAAGTACCATAGTTTCCATTCTGCTAAGCATATCTTTTGTAGAATTGGCATGTCCTGTAGAAAGTGAACCGTCATGTCCGGTATTCATTGCCTGCAACATATCAAGTGTCTCGGCACCTCTTACTTCACCGACTATTATCCTTTCAGGTCTCATTCTTAGAGATGTCTTTATAAGATCTCTGATTGTAATCATTCCCTTTCCTGAAGAGTTTGAATTCCTAGTCTCAAGTTTTACAAGATTTTCTATACCAACTATTTGAAGCTCCGCAGAGTCTTCTATCGTGATTACTCTTTCCGTCTTCGGGATATAGTTTGATAAGGCATTTAAGAAAGTGGTTTTACCGCTTCCTGTGCCTCCGCTTATAAATATATTGTATTTTGCTTTTACCAATGTTTCTAAAACCTTGGCTATTTGTGGTGTAATGGATTTATATTTTATGAGTTGCTCCACCGTCATAGGTGTCTTTGAGAATTTACGAATAGTTAAAGTAGGCCCTTTTAATGCTACCGGAGGTAAAACCACGCTCACTCTTGATCCGTCCGGAAGCCTTGTATCTACAATAGGATTTGATTGATTTACCTCTCTACCGGCTCTTCCTACAATACGCTGTATTATATCCTCCAGTTTTCTTTGGCTGTCAAAACTCTGATTTAATCTTTCAATCTTTCCGTTTCTCTCAATGAAAATCTCGTCTGTACCGTTTATCATGACCTCCGTAATATCATCATCCTTTATGATCATATCAAGAAGCCCCAGACCTCTTATTGATGAATAAAGCTCATCTGTTAAATTTACTCTTTCTCTGATTGAAATATAGACATCGCCCAATTGCTCACTGACCAGCTTTTCTATTTTTGAATAAAGCTCTTCGTCCTTTAACCTGCTTAAATCGAAATATTTAGATATGTATTCTCTCGCTTGATATAAAAAAGCTTTTCGTTCCAAATCGTTCATGCTGCTCTCCTTTAAACATAATATACAATTATATCTAATCCATTCTACGTAATAACTACAATTTGCAAAAAACTTTATGCCACGATTATATCGGCCTAACGGTTTAGTGTCAATATAGCTTTCTCATCTTTGTGAATGTTTTTTTCTTATACCTTAATTCATTGTCTATACTATATAAAAATATATTGTAAATTTTGGTGCTAACTTCTAAAAGACTACGCTTCGGCGTAAGAAAACCTTAATAATTTTTGACATGTAACGCTAGATTAGTACAGTAAATTATGCTATACAATTACATTGTTGAGTGTTTTTATATTGCCTATTTTGCATTCTACAATCTATTAATATGCTATAATACAGGTAAATACGGAGGATGAAATGAATTTAATATTTGAACTTACTAATGAGCAAAGAAAATATCTTGGGCTTAATCCTGTAGAAGAGCACTGGGAACTTGTAAAGTTTGATGACAATATTTATCACTATTTTGAAGGTGATACTATTAAAAAAGAGATAACAGTCAGTGAAAACTATTATCATGAATCTGAACTAAATGAAAAGACGGCAGAAAACCGTACAATGATACTTCCAAAAACTAAAAGAGGTAAAATCAAAAAGTTTAATTATACCGCAGTTCAATCTTTTTCACCTTTGGGAACTTATTTTACCTTTTCTACAGCTCAGGTTATTATTGCCAACTATACCACACAGAGGACTTACTATTCTGAAAGTTTTCCGGAAAATGAAAATATAACAATTGATAAACTAAAGAAATGGCTTGAAAAATGGATAAAGGAAACCGGTGAAGAAGATTTAAAAGAAATAGAAGAATTTAAAAGCACAAAAAGAAAGCATTGCAAGTTCAAAGAAGGTGATTTCTTTGCTTTTAAACTCTCAAGAAGAGAGTGGGGATTTGGTAGAATTTTACTTGATGTCGCCAAGCTGCACAAGGATGAAAATTTCAAGAAAAATAAAAATTACGGCTTAGCACATCTTATGGGAAAGCCTTTAATAATCAAAGTCTATCATAACATAAGTGATACTAAAAATATTGATTTGGAAGAATTATCAAGGTGCCATGCTTTGCCTTCACAGGCTGTTATGGATAACATTTTTTACTATGGTGAAGCCGTTATTTTAGGAAATTTACCTTTGAGTCCGGAAGAAAATGATATGTTTATTTCAGTCAGCGAAAGTATAAGCGCTACAGATCCCGATATTGCATACCTACAGTATGGACTTATCTATAAAGAAATTCCTCTGTCCAATTATCTGAAGCTTATCAAGGAATTAAACATAGGTCCTCAGACTCTTAGAAGAGAAGGCATCGGTTTTGTAATAGATACTTATAAATTAAAAGAATGTATCGAAGCAAAATCAAATTCTCCGTTTTGGGAGAAATATAAGAAAAAGAATGTACCTGATTTGAAAAATCCTGATTATATAGAACTCAAAAGAAAAGTTTTTAAAGCATTCGGACTTGATGCGGATAAGAGTTATGAGGAGAATTTGAAGGCAGAATCACATTTCAATGATGAATTGGAAAAAGGATATGCGGATATGCAAGCCGGAAGAACTAAAAATGTGGACGAAGTCTTTGCCGATATTCGAAAAGATTATGGTCTATGATATATGAAATAAAACTATCTAAATAGTCTGACAGAGATTTGAGAGAAAACTTTGAGTATATTGCTTTTGATTTACAATCACCCACTGATTTGTTTATTTATATTAAATCCTATAATATAGATTTCAAAAGAAAAGTTTTGAATTATAATCTAAACTATCAATTTATGAGAATATTACAAAATGTTATTTAAAAAATATCCTGACAAAACCACAAAGCTAAAATGCCTTGTATTTGTCAGGATATTTTTATTTTGTACTATATACTCCAAATTTCTTGGCTATATAAGCATATTCGGACACCTGCTTTGCAGTCTGATCTATAGCATTTTGTATACAAGTATATGCCCTGTATACATTCATAATACTTAGAAGTGCTATATACGCCGCAAAAAATCATAAGTATGTTTGCTCCTTAGTGTGGTCAGATAAAACTGCTTAAATCAAGACTATTTATCCGGAATATTTTAATAGGCTTTTTTATGAATCTTCCAGTACTCATCTAAGCTTATCAATGTCTCCATAGAAGCTGTTGTTGATTTTTTCAGTTTCTCATAGTTTTCTTCCATAGTCTTTGCTTCAGCTTCATCCGACATATCTACAGGTCTTACAACCCAGATTGCCATTCCCATTCCATAGCCATTAAGGTCATCGGCAGGATTTGAACCGGCACCTTCAGGACTGAAATAATAATATGCTATATATTTGCCCCTAACCAGTTCAGGGTGATCAGTATCAGAAGGATCTTTTCTTGTTACATCTATATGCCCTTCCTCTTTTATAAAGTCTACACCGTTATAGGTAACCTTTTCAGTATTATCTACAATCAATTCATACTGTTGTGCAGAGTACATATAAAAAAATCTATGATCTACTACAAAATCATCCCATACACCCTTCAACCCTTTTAATATTCCGGGGATTTTTTCCAAATCCTCACTGTATTCTACATGCCATATTTCTTCCGCAGATGTTTTATCAGTACATTCACGTTGATAAGAACAGGAAGCAAGTTCACCCTTATTCTCTTCAAAACCTAATATACTACCGGCACCTGCAGGAAAATACCCAGCCTTAGGAAACTCACGGTCTGCCATAAGATCCATTCCGCCTATAGTCCCAAGCGTCTTACCATATTCAAACTCTTTTTTCTTAGTAGACTTTTGTTTGGTTTCTTCAACCTTACTTTCTTTTGAAGTAGTTTCACTGCTTGCAGTACTTCCTGTACTTGTATCAGACTTGCCACATCCGGTTCCGATAATACTTGCTGTAGCCAATACACCAATAAGCAACATTTTTTTACATTCTTCATCTTCTTAACTTTCGCCTAAAAGGCATCCTCCCGATTATATTAAAAGAGCAGGAGAAGCTTTCCTTCCCCTGCTCCCGATAATTTTATATTTTACCTCGATATAAAGTATCGAATTATTTTACCCATCTTCCTGAAGCATCAAGTCTATAGCCGTCTGCGGTAGTTGTATTGCTTAGCATTGCTCCTGACGGACTCATATAGTACCAATCATTTCCTGACTGTACCCAGCCTGTAGCCATAGCACCTGAAGGATTCATGTAATACCAGTCATTTCCTGACTGTACCCAACCTGTAAGCATTGCTCCGCTTGCATTAAAGAAGTACCAGGCTCCGTCTATTTGTCTCCAGCTTGTAGCAATATGTCCTTCTCCGTCAAAGAAATACCATATGCCGTCAACCTGCTTCCATGTATTAGTTACATAGCTTCCGTTAGACTCTTTATATTTCCATCCTCTATCAGTGTTTTCCCAACCCTGAGATGATGTATTTGAAGATGAACCCATATCTACATAAAAGTAACCCACTCTATTTGCATTTTTTTCATTGAAGTAGCTTCCCTCAAATTCATATGGGAGTACAGCGTTACTACCTGTAATCTTAGAAAAAGATATTATAACATCCTGTCCGGTATATACTTTATATGAACTTCTTTTTAATATAGGATCACCAATATTATAACTGCGTATTGTAAGCGGCGAATACTCTGTTTCCTTGTAGAGAGACAATGGAGCAAGTGCAAAAGACGATTTTTTGTAGTTAAACATAATAATATTATTTTCTTTATTAATTGCCCCTGAAGGATCATAGAAATATGTATCCATATAATCTGAGTCACCTCTATTCATACTAAGAACAGCATCTTTCGTAATAACCGGCATGGTTATCTCTGTTCCAAGCGGTGAGGTCCAAGTGTAAGTCCTTCCCGTATCTCCGCTCTTTATTGTGACATCAGGATTGCTTGATGTAAAAGCAAATGCATTAAAGCACATCATCACAGAAAAAGCAGCTGTTAATAAAAATAGTTTCTTCATAAATACTCCTTTCAGCCCTACCTGCCTTACTTATTCATACATATATCTTACTTAGTAACTAAAACAAGTCAATACTGAGACATCTATGAAGAAGAAAGTGATATAGCCAAAAAATATATTTTCTAATAGTTTATAAAACTATAGAATACAATTATATACTTTGGATCTTTATTTTGTCCTTACTTACACATACCTACATTTTTCACACAAAGGACTATTTTATAATATTTCTTTTTAACAAACTTTATATGCCGATTATATACAGGCATGTTTTTTATGTCAATATTATGCTCTTTATATTAATATAAAATTAAAAAAGCACTCCCGACCTTTAGGTAGGGAGTGCCTTCGTATTAATTAAACAGCTTTTACTGAATCTTCTTTATATGTAACTTTCTTTATTATAAAGAGTACTCCAACCATTAATGCTACAGCTATTATAAGTGATATAACGACATTCTTTACAAAAGCCGCTATTATATAGCTTACGAATGATACCGCTGCAACTAACATTGCATATGGTAACTGTGTATTTACATGGTTGATATGATTTGACTGTGCACCTGCACTCGCCATGATGGTTGTATCTGAGATAGGTGAGCAGTGGTCACCGCAAACAGCACCTGCCATACATGCTGAGATTGAAATGATCATCATCTGTGAATCTTTTCCTGCAAATACGGCAACAACTATAGGGATAAGGATACCGAATGTTCCCCATGATGTTCCTGTTGAGAATGCGAGGCAAACCGCAACAACAAAGATAATTGCCGGAAGGAGTAATTGCATTCCTGCTGCAGAGTGCTCCATCATTGTAGCAACAAATTCCTTTGCTCCAAGTACATCTGTAATAGACTTTAATGACCACGCAAATGTAAGAATAAGTATTGCAGGTACCATTGCCTTAAATCCTGCAGGTAAACAATCCATACATTCTGAGAACTTAAGTGATCTTCTTACAATGTAGAATACCAATGTGATAATAAGTGCTATAAAGCTACCCATTGAAAGTCCTACTGAAGCGTCACAGTTTGAGAAAGCTTCAACGATGCCTGCACCGCTGAATATTCCACCTGTATAAAGCATTCCGATAACACAGCAAATAATCAATGAAACGATAGGGAAAAGCATATCTATAAGCTTACCGTCTTTATGCTCTCCTCTGTCAAGGTCTTCAAACTTTTCTTCTCCTGTTGTAAAGAGATCGCCCTTCTTTGCATTCTCTTCATGGAGTTTCATAGGACCGAAGTCAAACTTCCAAAGTGTAATAACAAGCATCATTACGATTGTAAGGAGTGCGTAATAGTTAAAAGGAATTGCCTTTACAAAGAGTGCAAATCCGTCTTCACCGTCAACGAATCCTGTAACGGCAGCAGCCCAGGATGAAATAGGTGAAATGATACATACAGGAGCAGCTGTAGCATCTATCAAATATGCGAGCTTTGCTCTTGAAACCTGGTGCTTATCTGTAACAGGTCTCATAACGCTACCTACTGTAAGACAGTTGAAATAGTCGTCGATGAATATAAGACAGCCGAGAAGGATTGCTGTAAGCTGTGCTCCCACTCTGGTCTTAATTCTTTTTGATGCCCATTTACCGAAGGCATCGGAGCCGCCGGTCTTATTCATAAGAGCAACAACCATTCCCAAAATAACAAGGAAAATCAAAATACCTACATTATAGGCACTTGATAAAACTGAAACAAATCCGTTTTCAAAAATGGTCTTCATTGTTCCTTCAAAGTTAAATCCCGATGCCAAAAGGCCTCCGAAGATAACTCCGATTGCAAGTGAGCTATATACTTCTTTACTTATAAGAGCAAGTACAATAGCTACAAGTGGTGGTACAAGTGACCAGAATGTTGCGTACAGCGCAGGCTTCGGTGCTTCAGCTTCCGCTCCGTACACTATCATCGGACACATAACTAAAATGAAAATCGCTAAACATAGCAAGTATGATTTTTTATTTCTAAAAAACCCGGGATTATAAGTGTCATTACCACTATTCATACCTTTTCCTCTCTTTACATTTCTATACCGACACGGGCTCTTATACCCTTGTCAAACGGATGCTTTACCTTTTGAAAGTGTGTCAGATAATCAGCAAGTTCTACTATCTCATCCTTAGGATTTCTTCCGGTCATAACCACTTCCAGATTTTTCGGGCGGGATTTTAAAAAATCTGTGAGTACATCATGCTCCACCATATTAAGGTTATAAGCATCTATTATCTCATCCATTACTACCATATCAAACTGCTTGTAGGTAGCCAGATGAACAATTTCTTTTAAATGATTGGTGAAAAACTCTTTAGCAAGAACCTTTTCTTCATCAGTCATATTGAATGTAAAACCGAAACTGTTTTTCTTTGTATACAGTTCAATGTTTTCTATATTTTTTAGAACCTTAAGTTCGTTTGAAGTATCACTTTTTAAAAATTGTGTAAACAGGACCCTTCTGCCGCTACCTGCACATCTTACCGCCAGCCCTACAGCTGCAGTTGTCTTTCCTTTACCGTCGCCTTCGTATACATGAACAAGTCCTGTCATAAAATCTCCTTTACTTACCTAAGCCTCTTCTTAACATCTCCGTAACTGCAAATGTAGCTACATCGTCTGCAAACTTACCTGTTCCGAATCCCGCATCATAGCCGAGCTCTTTAGCCAGCTCATGTGTGATTCTTGCACCTCCGCAGATAAGTACATATTTGTCTCTGAACTCCTCGGCTTCCAAAAGCTCCACAAGATTTGTAAGATTCTTTATATGAATATCTTTTTGTGTAACCGTCTGTGAAACCAAAAGTACATCTGCCTTTAACTCTCTTGCCTTCTCAATGAACTCCTCGTTTGTAACCTGTGAACCGAGGTTATAAGCTTCAATCATCTCATATCTTTCAAGTCCGTAATGTCCGGCAAAACCTTTTCTGTTCATTATAGCATCTATTCCTACAGTATGAGCATCGGTACCGGTAGAAGCTCCTACCACTACTATCTTTCTGTGGAAGTTTTCTTTAATAAACTCATTAACTTCTTCCATGCTCATTGTTTCTTCTTCAACTGTCTGTACATGAATATTTGTATAATCCACACTGTGTACAAGGCTACCATAAACTACATAAAATGTAAACTCTACATCAAGTGACATTCTGTGTGCAATATTCACATCCGATAGTCCCATTTTCTTTGCAAGTATTCTTGCAGCTTCCTCACCTCTTTCATCATTCTTGACAGGGAGTGTAAAGCTGATTTGAACCTTGCCGTCATTCATGGTATCGCCATAGGCTTTAAGCTTTGTAAGGTCAAGGGTCTTATCAAACTCAACCTTATTAAGATTATATAAACCGCTACTCATCCTTCACCTCCTTTTTCATAAGAGGAATAAATGGGTTAAAGTATACATTATCTTTAACAACAACTCCGTCTAAACCCTTACCTCCGTTAAAAGGTCTCTTTATATCCGCAAAAGTTCCCTTTTCAAGTGTAGCAAAAAGTCCGTTTGTCTCTATCTCCGAAAGAAGTGCTGCGGCCTTATTTAAAACTTCATTTGCTCTGTTTCTTATAATACCGTCCTCTTTAAACTCTATCTCATCTCCAAAGTCCTTCATTGTTCTGAAGATATACTGTGCGTTTTCTATTGCAAGCGCTCTGTCAGACATAAAAGGTGTATGTATAGCCTCAGTCATCATTCCCAGAAGATGTATCTTTTGATTTGTAAGTATTGTAACCATATTAAAGAGTGCATCCTGTACATGACCGCGGAAGATATTTCCTGTCATAAACTTTGTAGGAGGCATGTACTTAAGCGGTGCTTTCGGGAAAATTTCTCTTGCCATCTGTGCCTGTGCCAGCTCAAATAAGAATCCGTTTTCAGCATCGGGTGATATCTCAAATGCATGTCCGAGTCCCTGCTGTGCAGGCGGAAGACCTGCCTCTATAGCAAACTGCTCATTTAAAAACTGTGATGCAAGTACGGTATGTGCCTCTTCTATAGCATCTGCAGTAGTAAGGTAGTTATCCTCACCCGTATTTATAATAACTCCTGCAAATCCGTTTATAACTCTTGAGAAATACTGATCAACCAGAGTTCTTTGCATATTTATATCTCTGAAAAGAATTCCGTAGAGTGCGTCATTGAGCATTACGTCAAGTCTTTCCATTGCACCCATTGCCGCTATCTCAGGCATACATAGTCCCGAACAGTAGTTGCAAAGTCTGATATATCTTTTTTCTTTCTCTCCAACCTCATCCAAAGCTTTTCTCATCAGTCTGAAGTTTTCCTGTGTCGCATATGTTCCGCCAAAGCCTTCTGTAGTAGCACCGTACGGAACGTAGTCAAGAAGGCTCTGTCCTGTAGTTCTTATAACGGCGATTATATCTGCACCCTGCTTTGCCGCAGCCACGGCCTGTGTTATATCCTCATATATATTTCCTGTCGCAACTATAAGATATATATAAGGTCCTTCCTTGTCTCCGAATTTTCCGAGATATTCATTTCTCTTGTCGACATTTTTTTGGATTCTTTCCACCATAGCTTTTGCTACAGGTGCAATTGCTTCTTCTATCTCTTTAGATGAATGAATCTTAAGTTTTGATAAATCTATCTCACCCTTATCAATCCCCTGTGCTATCTCAATAGGTGAAAGCGAAAGTTCCAGCATTGCGTTTCCAAGCATAAATGCCGCACCCATCGGAAGAAGTTTATTTTCTACAAGGTGATCAACCACCACATTAGGCAGCGGTACTTCCACGCTGTTTACTCCGTCAATCCCCAAAAGTCTGCATACCGTTCTCTCTACAGCTACTGTAGTATGATCATCAATAAAGGCTTGGACATCCAGTGCAACATTCTTAGCACTGCTTCTGGCTTTAGAGATTAAACTTTTATCAAGTCCAAGTTTACTCATGTGTATATCTCCTATTTCTTATCATGTGATCTTCTGAATCTGGCCAAATCAGCCGGTTCAATTGTCATGGCAAGTCCCTGTTCAAGAGCTGCCACTCCTCCTAAATGCTTTTCTTTCTTTCCCCTGCAGATATCACAATTGCAATTGTTCTCATAATGCTCAGGCTCCGTATATGTTGTGATAACACCTTCATAGTTTCTGAGTATAACCTTTCCGGGGCTCTGTGAAATAACATAATTCGGCATAACAGGTGTCTTTCCGCCACCTCCCGGTGCATCAACTACGAATGTAGGAACACAATATCCTGAAGTATGACCTCTAAGTCCTTCTATTATCTCGATACCCTTTGATACAGGTGTTCTGAAATGCTCAAGTCCCTGTGAAAGGTCACATTGATAAATGTAGTAAGGTCTTACTCTTATCTTTACAAGCTCATGAACCAAATCGGTCATTATATGTACGCAGTCATTTACTCCTGCCAAAAGCACTGTCTGGTTTCCAAGAGGAATACCTGCATCCGCAAGTCTTGCACAAGCCTCTGCAGACTCTTTTGTAATCTCGCTCGGATGATTGAAATGTGTATTGAGCCAGATCGGATGATACTTCTTTAACATATTTACAAGCTCAGGTGTAATTCTTTGCGGCATAACAACAGGTGTTCTTGAACCGATTCTTACTATCTCAACATGCTCTATTTTTCTAAGCTCGGAGATAATGTACTCAAGCTTTTCATCACTTATAAGCAGTGCATCACCGCCTGAAAGCAGTACATCTCTTACCTCAGGATGTCTTCTGATATAGTCAAGGCATGCATCCACCTGTGATGTAGGTACACTTGTATCGTTTTGTCCTGCAAATCTTCTTCTTGTACAATGTCTGCAATACATTGAGCACTGGTCTGTTACAAGGAATAAAACTCTGTCGGGATATCTGTGTGTAAGACCGTGTACAGGTGAGTCAGTATCCTCATGTAAAGGATCCGCAAGATCCGCTTCAGCTATATGAAGCTCCGACACTGTAGGTATTGCCTGCTTTCTTACAGGGTCGTTCTCATCCTCAAGATCGATAAGTGAAAGATAGTATGGTGTGATAGCCATTCTAAGGTTTTCCAGACATCTCTTTACACCTTCTTCTTCTTTTTCGGTAAGCTTTACATACTTTTTTAAGCTCTCTACATTTGTTATTCTGTTTCTAAGCTGCCATTTCCAGTCGTTCCACTCATTATCGGGAACATCTACGAACAATCCGTTTTCTCTACTGTTTCTCATCTTTATTTCCCCTTACATACTGTAAATTACACGTATTTTTTCTCAAAAACTTCTCTGATTGTCGGATTTTCACGAATTTCCTGCAATGTTATCTTGTCATGTCCCTTTGTATATCCGTTTCCTATGATCATATCAATATCTTTTCCTACACCCTCCGCTCCGAGTGCAGCCTTTGTAAAGCTTGTAGCCATTGAGAAGAAGTATACACATCCGCCGTCACGAACAGGAAGGATTGCGCTCATCTCACAGTTATTTACATTTACGCAGCATATTGAAACATCATATTCTCTTCCGTCATTAAGCTCCAAAGCCTTATCAAGTACTTCTACAGGAAGTGCGGCACTTGCCCGGAATGCTTCATGACAAAGTCCCATCTTCTTTAACTCTTCCACACCTTCTTTGCTGTAGTCCATAGCAACTACCTTACCTGTAGGTCCTACTCTCTTCATTGCCTCATAGCAAACAAGCATTCCGCTCTTTCCGGCTCCTCCGAGTACCAGTACACTCTGTCCCGACTGTACAAGCTTTGCTGTCTGTGCAGGAGCTCCTGCTACATCCAAAGCTGCAAGTGCAAGCGGCTCAGGAAGATCTTCAGGAAGTTTTGCATATAATGCGCTTTCAAATAATACTGCCTGTCCTTCGATATCCACTCTGTCGATTTCAGGATGAATAGCCTTTATCTTATCAATCTTTAAAGGTGTCATTGAAAGTGATACCAAAGATGCAATCTTATCTCCAACCTTGATATCAGTATCAAGCTCTTCACCGATATAGCTTACGGTTCCAATAAACATACCGCCTGAACCGGTTACAGGATTTTGCATTTTTCCTCTTTCATTTACTATATCAAGAATCATCTGCCCGATTTTTTCAACATCTTTATTGCAAACTTCTTCAATCTGTGTAAATGATGCGGAGTCGATATTTAATGAAATAACATCACAGATAATCTCATTTGAATATCTCTTTGTCATATCATTGTCTATCTTCTTTGCCGCCTGAGTTAAAACTCCCTGTGGTTCAATAACTCTGTGAATACCGTACTTGTTTCCCTTTAACATAAGTCCTCCATTATTTCAAACCCAATATTTCTCTTGCTTCAGCCGGTGTTGCTATCTCTCTGTCAAGTTCCTTTGCAAGTCTTACGACCTTTTCTACAAGTTCACCGTTTGACTTTGCCATAACACCTTTACTGAGATATACATTATCTTCAAATCCCACTCTTGCATGACCACCCATAAGTATAGCCATGGTCACCATAGGAAATTCCGCTCTGCCGACTCCCGATGCCGTCCATGTGGAGCCTGCAGGTATACTCTCCACCATAAAGTTTAAATCTCTTGCAGTTCCCGAGATACCGCCGTTTACACCCATTACAAAGTCAAAATGCATAGGTGATTTTATAATACCTTTTTTATTTAGGCGAATAGCCATATCCACCATTCCCTTGTCAAATACTTCAACCTCAGGTTTGATACCAAGCTCATTCATTCTGTTGGCAAATTCTATAATTGTATTTTCAGTGTTTACAAAGATATCGTCTCCGCCGAAATTACATGTTCCGCAATCAAGTGTTGCCATCTCGGGACGAAGCAAGGTAGGTGCCAGCCTCTCTTCATTGCTCATTCCCACCGCTCCGCCTGTTGAAGGCTGAATGATAACATCAGGCAATTCTTTCTTTATAGCGTCAATACATTCTTTAAATCTTTCCGCGCTCTGTGTAGGTGTGCCGTTATCCTCTCTTACATGAAGATGTATAATAGCTGCTCCCGCATCATAAGCGGACTTTGCTTCTCTTACAATCTCTTCCACCGTATAAGGTACATTCGGGTTTTGCTCTTTTGTAACCTCGGCACCGCATATACATGCCGTAATAATAAGTTTATCCATAATATATTCTCTATTTATTGTTTCTTTGTCTGTCTTTTAATACTACACAGGTTCCGCTTGCTCTGCATACCACTACAGGCTCTTCCAAAACATCACATGCGGAATCGTTTATATCGGTTCTCGGTGTAATAACTTTTCTTGCCTCAAATACCATCTTTCTTGATGTATTTCCTACAGAAACGATTTCACCTGTTGCTTCGATGAAATCTCCTGCATGAACAGGTGCCAAAAACTCTACACTGTCATAAGCTTTGAAAAGTCCCTCGTCACCGTCATTGATAATCAAAAGCTCTGTTGCCACATCTCCGAATAAACCAAGCATTCTTGCTCCGTCCACCAATTCACCGCCATAATGTGCATCATGAGCGCTCATACGAAGTCTGATAGTTGATTTAACCATATTATATTTTCCTCCTCACGTAGATAAGTCTTCTTATCCTTTTTTATGTCTATATATTACAATAAAATTAATATATTTATTACTGACTAAATGTATATAAAAAAATACAAGTTAGTGGACAAAGTGTATATTTGCACAAAAAAAGATATAGACCACATGTGTTTTCTTATGTAATCTATATCTTTATTCTCTTAAAATATCAATCAAAATAATCATTAAGTATCAAGGCCATGGACAAATCCAGTCTCTCATAGTAATCATCAAAGTTAAAGCCTGTCAAATCCTTAATACTGTCCATTCGATTTATAAGAGTATGCCTGTGTATAAAAAGTCTTTTGGCGGCTCTTGTTACATTTCCGTTTTCCTCCAGGAAAAATCTTACAGTCTTTATATAATCACTGTCCGACTCTCTGTCTTTATCAAGAAGCAGCCTTAATACCTTATTCTCCTTAGAATAGAGGGTGTTTGTTCTGTATATTGAATATAATTTTTTAAGGAACGACATATGCTCATACAGACATGTACCACGTATGGCTCTTACACTGTGCAAGGTCTGAAGCGCCTCCATACAATGCTTCATCGAAACATCAAGTCCGTTGTCATCTGAAAGCATATCGGCCGCAACAAAAAGATTCAATCCTATCTTATTTGAGAGTCTTATAAGTAATACCTGTATTTCAGCCAACAGATCCTTAAGTTTTGTCATATTCTCAAGGCCTATACAAAATGTCATTTGCACTCCCTTTTCAAAATGGCAAATATAAGTATCACATCTGATTACAACCAATGAATTTATATTTTCAAAGGCCTCCTCTATATCAGGACCCACTTCATTATATACATTTACCGATGAAACAGTCAAAACTGCAATTTCATTTTCATTTCCGATACCTCGAAGGAGACTTTCTTTAAGTTTCTTTTTCAGCTTCGGATAAAAATAATTATAGTCCAGATAGCTTTGATTTCCGAGTACCGACTCCCTGTTTATCTCACTTATCAATGTCTTTAAAACTTCCGAAAAGGAAAAACTTGCCGGCAATTCAAGTACCGGAAATTTATATTTTCTGGCAGACTCAAGTATGTAAACAGGTATACTCTCAACATAATATCCTGTCTGTACCATAAGTCCGACCACTCCCTTGGCTTTCAGTCTCTTTATCAAATTAAAATATCTTGTATAGTCGGCCAGATCAAATCCGGTTGTTATAAGAAGTTCACCGCTTCCAACCATATCAACGGAGTCCAAAATTTCCTGAACATTTACCCAGCTGATTATATTTCCCGCACTCTCTCTTCCTGTTATAAGTTCCGTTCCCGGGAAGAAATTGTTCTCAATGATGTCTCTTACAGTAAGTGGCATAAGTCTGCCTTTCTAATTAATTTCAACTAAAATCTCCATAAGTTCTTCCTGTAATCCCAAAAGTCTGCAAATCATCAGTGCTTCTTTCGGAGGCTGTGCATACTTTTCTACTTTAAAAATACCGTAGTTCATAAACTCCGCTATCGCCGTGATTTTTGCATCATCACTTGATTTTGTAATAAGTGCCTTGGATATTCTCTCCTCCGAAGCTCCCTGTAAGCCCCTTACCTGATAGTGACTTCCTGAAAGCTCCGCAACATGATCAAAATGTGTTACCAAAAGACTTATTGCTCTTTTTTTATTTAAAAGCGCTACAAGTCCTCTTACTATACTCTCACCTTCCTTAGGATTTGTTCCTCTTGCAAACTCGTCCAATATTGCAAATATATATTTACCTTCTATCTCATTCAAAAGATTTTTAAGCTCCACTATCTGTGCACCGAAGCTTGATAATCCCTTATCTACCGACTGTGACTCTTCGGATATTATAACTATTTCATCAAATAAAGGAATACTTGCAACATTTGCATACACAAAGAATCCACATAATGCAAGATATGTATTAAGCGCTACCGTCTTTAATGTAACGCTCTTTCCGCCCATATTTGCACCTGTAAGTACTGTTGTTCCTATTGTCATATCTATGCTTACCGGTGTGAATTTCAGTCCCTTTTCTTCAAGTATATCACATATATAAGGATTTATCGTATCTTCCAGTATAAGTATATCCTCTGTAATCTTCGGAAGGCAGGAGGGGTAGAGTTTTGCCGCTCTGTATTTTTCCAATAGCAAATCAAATCTTCCGATTACATCTATATTCTTTATTACATTGTCAAAATACGGCCTTAAGTTTGCAGAAAGAACTTCTCTTATCTTTCTTTCTTCTCTTTCCTCTTCCACAGTTGCGGCAAGTCTTTTTTCCTTAAGTTCTTCGAAAGCTTTATCGCTCTCCTGCATTTTAATTTCTATATCACGTTTTTTTCTTCTGATTGCTTTCAGTTCATCCGAATAGTCGTCATAGATTGCAAATGTAGGTATTCTTCTTTTATCCGGATCAAGTATGTCCACCGCCTCACTTACAGACTCTATATTAAAACCTGTTAATCCTATTTCTCCTGATACTCTTTCGATAAGAGGTTTAAGTTTTTCCATATGCATCAAAAGTGTTTTTATCTCAAAGAGCTCTATATCAGACAATGTATTATCTCTGCCGAATTTAACGGAACCCCTTACATCTTTTATTTGCATAAAAATTCTTCTTATGGCATTAACATCTGATTTGACAGTATCATATTTTTGATACAGTTTATTCAGATTTTCAAGTTCTTCATTCAGTAAATCCTTTTCACCCCTTCCAAACGGAGTTATGTTTTTTATAAGCTCCGCTCCGAAAGGAGTGGCAGGCAACATCTTGCTTTTTATATATTCAAAGCCGATATTTTCTCTTTGCCAAAATTCCATGCTACCCCCTATGCTTGCTTTCAATATTTATAACCGGTAAATCTGTACACTTTTGCATATATTCCAGAAATTTTTCACTGTCATAGTGATGTCCGTAGGCTGAAAAAGGATTTATTGTAATCGCCACTATATTTATTGCCTCAATACATGAAAATATCAAACCTCTTTGTCTGAGTTTTTCAAAATTTTCATATTTTATCAAAATTCTTGAACCGTCAAAAAATACAAGTCTTTTTCCCTCAAGTTTGGCATTTGATAGCAGCAAAGAATTAATCATGGCATCGCTTAGAGCACCGTTTACAAATATACTCTCTATATCACTTTCCTTTGCCCAGACTTCTCTTAACTCAATCTTTTTATCAGTCTTTTTTATAGTATTTTCTTCTATTATATAGTACTTCTCACTGTAATTTTCTCTGTTAAAATCTTCAGGCAGCTTGAGTTTATATTCCGGAAGTGAAAAAAGCATTGCGGTATATGCGGTATCTCTTACAGTTTTTTCCATATCCGCACTGTATGAAGCACCGCTTGAAAGTATTGCCACATTACTTACCTTTCCTGTCGCAATACTCTTTCTCTCAAGTGCTCCGTCAATTAAAATCTTTCCCGAACTATGTTCTTTGAATTTATTACAAATCGTTGCCATCTGTGTTGCAATGGACGGACCGGCTATTTGTACAAAGCCGTCGCTCATGGCTCTGATTATTATTATCTCACCGAGAGGAGTATATATTCCCGTACTTTCCACTATTTCTTTTGTTATATCACAATATTTTATCAAATCTCTTGCCGTTGCAATATAATCATCCTTATAAACATATATCTCAGGCTTTTTGGTATTGGTCACAAGATCAAGTTCTTCGCCGTCTCTTCCTATGGATGTAAGCAGAATACTTTCTTTATTATTATGAAGTTTTTTTATTACCTCATTTAATACCGTGGTCTTTCCTGCATTCTTACACATTCCGATGAAAGAGACTCTTTCTTCATCCTTTATCAAATCATAGATATCCATTATTCTCTACCCTTTACAGGAAGCTGTGCCAAGATTATGGCGGAAAACATAAGTATTGCTCCAAGCATCTCACGACTTCCCAACATTTCCCCCAATATTATCCATGCGAATATCGCACTGAAAACACTCTCCAAACTCATCAAAAGACTTGCAATACTTGGTCTTACATATTGCTGCCCTACATTTTGCAATGTATATCCGCATGCTCCGCTGAAAATTCCTACAAATAAAAGTGCCGGTATTGCCTTAAGTATCATATCTGCTGACGGCATTTCGGCGGCAATCATCACAATACTTGAAAAAATTGCCACCGCCAAAAATTGAAATATAGACAAATCCAAGACGTCCACTTTTTTTACAAAATGAGCCACCGTTATTATCTGAAGGGCAAATAAAAATGCACAGAATAAAAGAATTGCGTCTCCGTACTCTAAATTGAATCCGTCATGTATACATAGTAAAAACAGTCCTGCAACACTCAGTACAACACTTATCCAAAGTCTAATTCCTTCTTTCATCTTAAAGAATATAATTGAAATAATCGGAACAAAAATCACGTACAATGCGGTGATAAATCCGGCTTTTGACGCATTGGATTCTTTTATACCTATCTGCTGCATAGCGCTTGCAATAAAAAGAAAGAATCCTGAGCATAGTGAAGCTATAATTAATGTCTTTTTATAAGACTTATTTATTGTATGTATGTTTGAATTTTTTTTACTCTTAAAAAAACATACCACAGGAATCATCGCAATAAAGGATATCCAACTCCTTATTGCCAAGAATGTATAAGCATTTACATATCTTGCTCCTATACTCTGTGCTGAAAAGGCCGATCCCCATATCAAAGCCGCGAGCAACAGCATAAGTACTCCGAGAGCATTTTTATTTTTTGACATATTGACCCCCATTGTTAAAATAGTAAATTTGCACTACTTATCTTATTATATCCCAATATTGTTATAAAAAAAAGATAAGATTATAACCAAAAAATGTAAAGATTACTTAATATTTGAATCTGGCAGACACTTTTCCACAACTCTGAGCAGATGGGTGTTAAAGTATCTTCAACAGTAGGCTCTTCAACATTTAACGCTACAGCAAACAAAATCATAAATAATGATACACAGATTACTGTTGAGATTCCTGCAGCAGGTGCAACTACACTTTCAGCAAAGGTTACAGGAGGCTCATTATACTCCAACACAGTTGCTCAGAGCTTAAACGACTATACATATGAGTATACTGTTGCTCCAAAGGTATCAGGTTCTATCACAGCTGCAGCTGCAAATGCTATATTTAATGCAAGCTCAAATATAGTAGCTCTTTCAAATACAACAGCTACTCCTGACGCTTCGGGAAACTTTACTCTTACTCTTCCTTCAGGAAAGAGCGTTCAAAACCTCGGTGCAAATGATGCAATCTTTGTGAGAAGAAAAGCAAAGAACTCAAATGCACAGTATATCTTTATAATAGACAGTGTTACTACAACTACAACTGTTGCACCTGCCGCACCTGTTGTTGCTACACCTTCAACACCGAGAGCAACATCTTCTACAGCTACAATTATGCCTGCAACACCATCTAATTCTGTAATTGCTACAGGCTCAAACTCAAGAAAGAACTCAGGCGGTTCAAGTTCAGGCGGCGGTTCAGGCAGACGTTCTTCAAGCAACAATTACACTGCTACAACTCCAAGCCAGACACCTGCGGCTCCAAGTGTAACACCTGCAACTCAGAATACAGCAGGCGAAGCTACAAAGGTACCTTCACCTACAGGTCCTTCTGCAAGAAAGAACACAAGAGGCAAACTTAATGTTCCTAAGACTGCCGATGTTTCAGACATGACAGGAAGTGTAATGATGCTTTTAGGCTCACTCGTAGCTATGGGAATGGTTGCCGGAGTTACAAAGAAGAAAGAAGACTGATAAATATTTATACATCCCTCTTTAAAGGCAATATATATCCAAAATAAAGGATATATATTGCCTTTTATTTTTTCTGATATTATAATTCATTTGTATTTTGTTATGGAGAAATATATGAGACGAAAAAATACTACACATGAAATGATGATGGGCTACATGGCTACAGCACTGTTGGAACTTATGCTTGAGAAAGATTATACTAAAATTTCAATCGGTGAGATTGCCAAAAAAGCCGGTGTGGACAGATCATCTTACTACAGACATTTTAAATCCAAGGAAGATATTATATCATTCTTTTTTGATATGGTTTTAAAAGAATCGCTTGACGGATATACAAACCTTTCAAGCATTGATTTTACACTGTATATACATTCAATATATACCGCTTTTTTTAATTACAAAAATGAAATTTTGCTTATTCATTATGCAAATCTCTCATTCCTGCTTTTGGATGTGCTTTCAAAGAGATTTCAGTTCAGTGAACTTGCCGCGCAGTTTCCGCTCACAAAGCAATATGAGCTTTCTTATATTATAGGCGGAATTTACAACAATCTGATATTCTGGATGAGCAGAGATATGAAGGAAACTCCCGATGAACTAACGGAGATTTCTCTTCAATTCAGAAATGAAGACTCGCTTTCTTTATTAAGCCTTAGATAAAAAAAGGATGAGCTGTTAACTCATCCGTTTTTATTATCTAAAATTTTCCTTCAAGAGGTTTCATCGCTCTTTCAAGTATACCGTTCATATAAGCTATTGATATACCGTAATTTGTCATAGGTATTGTAGCTTCATTTGCATACTTCATCCTTGACTTCATCTGGTTTTCATTTAACATACAGGCACCGCAATGAATTATTATCTTATATACTGAAAGATCTTTTGGGAACTCTCCTCCGCTTGAAAGTTCAAACTTCAACTCATCTTCATCCTGCAGTCCGGTAAATTTTCTGACCAGCCTCGGTATCTTTACACTTCCGATATCCTCGCATTGTCTGTGATGTGTACAGCCCTCACTTATAAGTATTTTATCTCCTTTTTTAAGTGTGTCTATCACTCTTGCGGCATTATAAAGATTGTAAAGAGCGCCCTTATAGTTTGCAAATATTATTGAAAATGAAGTAAGAGGTATGCTTTGCGGTATCAATTCATCCACTTCCTTAAACACCTGTGAATCACATACAACCAATGCAATATCATTAAACTTTTTTAATGTCGCTTCTATCTCATTCACCTGAACCACAACCGCAATACCATGTCTGTCAAGAATTTCTCTTATTACCTGCTGCTGCGGTAAAATAAGTCTGCCCTTCGGTGCCGATGAATCTATAGGTGTTACAAGCATTATAATATCACCTTCCTTCATCATATCACCAAGTATGGTCTTTTCTTTCTTTTCTTTGCCGAGAACCTCAGACATAATTTCTTTTAGCTTATCTATATTGATATTATTTAATGCTGAAACATATATATCAATCTTTTCATCTTTTCTTTCTTCATCTGCTATAGAGTCGCATTTATTTCCTACAACAAGACATCTCTTTTCTTTTATCTTTTCTAAAAATTCAAGTTCATCATCACTGAACTCACTACCTGCATCCACCACAAATAGTATGAGATCTGCCCTGTCAATATATTCCAGACTCTTTTCCACTCTTAAATTTCCAAGGCTGCTCTTATCGTCAAGTCCCGGTGTATCCACAAGTACCACAGGTCCGAAAGGCAAAAGCTCCATACTCTTTTTTACAGGATCTGTTGTGGTACCGCTGATATCGGATACTATTGCAATGTCCTGTGAGGTTATAGCATTTATCAAGCTTGATTTTCCAACATTACAGCGACCGAAAAGGCAAATAGTCGCTCTCTCTCCCATCGGTGTACTATTCATATCAGAACCTGAAATCCCTTGCATTTGTAGTTTCAATTTCATTTATATACTGAATCGCTCTTTCCTTCACCTTCGGATTGCTTACCTTTTCAATCTCCGATTTTATCATCTTCATTCCATGCTCTTTGGTCTGATCGGATGCATAATCGGTCATATATTCGCTGAGTGTCATAAGAGCATTCGGATGACAACAGTTTATGATCTGTCCGCTCTTACAAAGGCTCATAAATCTGTCACCTGTTCTGCCTTCTCTGTAGCAGGCGGTACAAAATGAAGGTATATGTCCCATTCCCATAAGCCAATCCACTACCTCATCCAAAGTTCTTTGATCGGATACATCAAACTGCTCCGAATCTGTAGGTCTGATTTCCTCAGTATATCCGCCGACTGAAGTTCTTGAAGCACCGCTTATCTGTGATATTCCCACCTTCAAAGCTCTTTCTCTTACTTCCTGACTCTCTCTTGTGGAGATAATCATTCCGGTATAAGGAACCGCTATTCTAATACATGCAATAATTTTTTCAAATATATCATCATCAAGTCCGTTATCAAAAGTATCCGGATCTATATCATCGGCTCTTTTAATTCTCGGTACGCTTATAGTATGAGGTCCTACTCCGAATGTAGCTTCCAAATGTTCCCCATGCATCAAAAGTCCTGCAAACTCGTATTTATATGACTCCAGTCCGAAGAGTACTCCAAGGCCTACATCATCAATTCCGCCTTCCATAGCTCTGTCCATAGCCTCGGTATGGTAGATATAGTTATGCTTAGGTCCTGTAGGATGAAGGCTCTCATAGGATTCTTTATTATAGGTCTCCTGGAAAAGTATATATGTTCCGATTCCGGCTTCATGAAGCTTCTTATAATTTTCCACTGTGGTAGCCGCAATATTTACATTTGCTCTTCTTATAGCACCGTTTTTATGCTTTATACTGTAGATAGTCTTTATAGATTCAAGTATATACTCAATAGGGCTGTTTATAGGATCTTCTCCCGATTCTATGGCAAGTCTCTTATGTCCCATATCCTGAAGTGCAATTACCTCATTCTTTATCTCTTCCTGAGTCAGTTTTTTTCTCGCAATATTCTTGTTCTTTGCATGATATGGACAGTATACACATCCGTTTACACAGTAGTTTGAAAGATAGAGGGGTGCAAACATTACTATTCTGTTTCCGTAGAAAGTCTGCTTTATCTCTCCTGCAAGAGCATAAATCTTCTCTATGATTTCCTTGTCCTCACAGGCAAGAAGTACTGATGCCTCTCTGTGAGTAAGCCCTTTGGCTATAATACCTTTCTCCGTTTTTTTCGGTCTTGCTTTTTCAAGATATTCTTCTATCAAAGGAATATTATTTTTATTTTCCTCGGCAAACTTAATTGTCTCCAATATTTCTTCATGGTTTATAAATTCTTCGGCATTTCTTGATTTTACATCGTATTTAAACATTTATAATCTCCTCTTACTTTTGCAACTCCGTAACCTATATTGTTGATTCTGTTGGTAATACATCCGATGCAGTGAGCGGCTTCATCTCCTGTACATACTTTTCCGTCATATAGTTCATATTTTTTTCTTGTTTTTAACGGTGAAAGATTCGGCATCACCACATTTGCACCTGCCAGTATTCCCTTCTCTCTTCCCAGATTGTCCAGTGTACTTAAAGAAGTCGTTGCAGGTATTAGCATATTCGGTCTCATTATTCTAAGTATGGCTATCAAAAATAAAGTCATTTGAATACTTCCGCTTTTTTCGTCCTTAAATGCAGTATCATGATGCGGTATAAAAGGTCCTATACCGCACATCTGCGGTCCGAACTCTTCTATAAACTTTAAATCCTTTGCCAATGTAAAAGAGCTTTGATACGGTGAACCCACCATAAATCCGCATCCTACCTGAAATCCAATATCTTTTAAATCTTTAAGACAGTTCATTCTGTGTTCAAATGACATCTGCTTAGGGTGAAGTTTCTCGTAATGTTCTTTATCCGCAGTCTCATGTCTTAAAAGATATCTGTCCGCACCTGCGTCAAACATTTTCTGATAGTCTTCTTTCTCATATTCTCCCAAAGAAAGCGTAACGGCAACGTCCTTATACTTTTCCTTGATTTTCTTTACAATACTACATATATAATCCGGTTCAAATTTTCCGTCTTCACCTCCCTGCATTACAAAGGTTCTATAACCGAGCCTATATCCTTCATCCGCACATTCAAGTATTTCTTCTTCTGTGAGCCTGTAGCGGTCACAATTTCTGTTTGAATGTCTTATTCCACAATAATAACAGTCGTTTTTGCAAATATTGCTTATCTCTATGAGGCCTCTGAGATAAACATCTTTACCGTAATTTTCATCGCCTATAATTCTTGCCTTTTTACTGATATAGTCAAATACCTCTTCATTCAAATTTTCTACAAGATATTTGTATTCTTCAAGGTCAAGGCTTCTTTCTTTTTCAAGCTTATCTATCAGTGCAATGCTTTTATCGATTTCCAAATATCTGTCATATTCGGTATTTTTAAAGTCCGTCTTATAAAGTGATATATCTTTAGCCATTTGCGTCACCCACATTTGAATAAGCGGTTTTAATACTTACCCCGGGTAATTTTCCGATTTTACCTGACAAACTTGAAATCAGATTATTAGGTGCGTCGAGAGCAACCGACAACACACTTATACCTCTTTTGTGATATGGTATTCCCATTCTTCCGATAATATGATCCCCGTACTCGTGCAATAAATCATTGAGTTCTTTTACAGAATCCCTGTCCTCCACAATTATTGCCATCAATGCTACTCTGTTATCCATATTTCCCCTTTATAAATAATAGATTTTTGTATCAAAAAAACCCAAAGCCTCGGTGGCTTTGGGTACTCAAATAAATGTGCCTTCGCACAATCTTATACATTCACAAACCACCTTCCAAGTCAGATACAATATAAAGATCCCGTCTTCCCTGTTAGGAGCATCTGTATACAATGTAAATCCTTTTTAGTTGTTTGTCAATATATATCCTATCGTTACTTTTATAACTATATTTTACTATAACTTTTTAATATATACTTAATCATCAATCTCAGAGCTGCTTGATATTATCGCACCGCTTGCAGCATCGATATCATAGTCATATTCTACATTTCCGACCTTAAACTCAATCTCATAAACTCTTACGCCGTCATCCGTATCAAGCTCCACCTTTGTAAAGCTTGCACCGCTTACGCCCGCATGAGAAAGTGCTATCTGCTTAGCTCTGTCTGCCGAAATACCTGAGGCTGCAGCCTGTGTAGGTGCTGCCGTCTGTGGTTGTGTAGCGGCCTGTGTAGGTGCCGCCGTCTGTGGTTGTGTAGCGGCCTGTGTAGGTGCCGCCGGCTGTGTAGGTACTTCTGTCTGTGCCGCTGTTGTTGCTGCAGGTGCAGGCTGTGTTTCTGCCGGCTGTGCTGTTGTGGCGGCTGCAGTATTGTTCTCTACAGCAGCACTTGTAGCGATTCCTTTTTCTCTTGCATCCTCATCTATATCTTCAATAGCATCTGCAATATTTTCCCAGATACTGTCATCAGAATCATAATCAACTATATCTCTGATATCTATGCCCTTTTGTACAACCAGACTTGCAATCTCACTTACTTTCATCTTTGCAAGCTCTTTTGCATCCAACGAACCGTCTTTAGCGGCAAGATTCAGTACAAATACCGCCTTTCCTATGGATATATTGTTTTCTGCGGCAAACTTCTTAGCATCCACAGTACTCTTTACAGTCTGATTTATAACTGTTGCCTGTACCGAATTTGTTGAAAGCGCAGTATTTATATCGTTTAACACCTCTGCTTTAACTTTGTTTGCCTTATCTTCATTATCATTTCTTACGGTAACCAAAATACCTGTATTGTCATTTTGGATATAACCCTTTTGAACCATTGAACCTATAAGTGCATTAACTGCAACCTTAAGCTCCGTATTCTTAAGATTCATACCGTCAATTACAGCGGCTCCGTCCTGATTTGTAGGCTGAACTTCCAAAACCTTGTTCTTTTTGTTTGTTACAATTTCAACTCCCGGATTTACGTCAATATCCACATGTGAATCCGGCACAAAATTATTTCCGTAATATGGTACTCCTACAACTCCTACTGCAAACAGCACACAAGCGGCAGCCGCCACTCCTACAAATCCCTTACCGAATATATTAAATTTCTTCTTCATTCCTTTTTCAATCCTTTCTGCGTCGACAGAAACGATATTTTCAGAAATTTTTTTAAACATATCCTCGGGAATCATTCCCGATACAGCAGTGTCGAGCTTCTTCTCAATTTCCTCTCTTTTCATCAAAAGCCCTCCTCTTCCAAGTATTTCTGCATCTTCCTGACAGTCCTGTTGTACTTTGAAAGTACGGTATTTATGGACATATCAAGTAATTCCGCTATTTCACGATTCTTAAGACCTGCTACCGCATGTAGTAAAAGTATCGTTCTCTCATTATCGTCCAACTTATTTATTGTTGTTTTAAGAATAATACGCTCACTGAGATCTTCCACAAAGGAAAAATCCTGTTCCGGCAAATCGTTATCATCTTCTAAACTACCCTCTTTTTTTCCGTCACGAATCTTCATAAGTGCAAAATTTCTTGCTATCGTAAAGATCCATGCCATAGGTTTATCATATGAGGTGTAATCTGCTGCCTTTTGATAGATTTTCAAAAAAGTATCCTGCAAAATATCCTCTGCATCATGAGTATTTTTTGTTATTGAAAGGGCAAAGGCATATACACTTTTATGAGTTTTTTCATATAAAGTATGTAAAGCCTCCATACTTCCCTTTGCGATATCTTTTATAAGTTTATCATCCACCGTCGATGAAGCTTTTGATCCCTCCTCCAAGACCGCCACAAAATTAAGCATCTAATAATCATCCTTTCAATATATTAATGCATGAGAATATCATTTTATTGCATGCTGTTGAAATCTTTTTATTTTTTAAAAACTTTTTCTCATCAGTATTAAACATAATATTGCGGTAAACATTTCCGCCGCAAAAAATGAGCTCCATACTCCCGTTATTCCGAAAATCCCCGGTAAGATAAGTGCAAATACAATTATTGCCACTATACCTCTTGATATTGCTATAAGAGAGGACTCCCTTCCTCTTCCTGTAGCACTGTAAAATCCCGCCGTAATAATATTGAATGCGGCAGGTATAAATCCTATAAAATAAATTCTGATACCCGGAATAGCATAATTTGCCAGTACATCGGAATTTTCATTGTTGAATGCGGCTATAATGTTTGGAGCAAATGCCATAACCACTGCCACCAAAAATCCCGCTATAATCATACCTGTAAAAAGTGAATATAAGTAAATCTTCCTTAAATCCTTTTTCTCACCTTTACCGTAAGTTTCACTTGCCACCGGCTGCAAGCCTTGTGAGACACCGTTTAACATCGCCACTCCCACCAAGGCGGAGTTTGCTATAACTCCATATGCCGCAACCGCTATATTGCCTACAAGTGAGAGTAAAATAAAATTAAATACTATCGTTATTATTCCGTTTGAAATTTCACCTACAAATGCCACCAGGCCGAGACTGCATGATAGAATCAATTTTTTTACTGAAGGCAAATTGAAGCAAAAACGCACATTATTCTTTTTTGACAAAAAATGTACCATACAGATACTCATACTTACTATAGGTGATATTCCTGTTGCAAGTGCCGCACCTGCCATCCCCATTCCTACAGGGAACATAAGTATGTAATCAAATATTATATTAAAAATTCCGCTTATAAGTGTTGCCGCCATAGCAATCCTCGGTGAGTTGTCATTTCTCACAAAGGCTGTAAATGTAAAGTTCAACATAAAAAACGGCGAGAAGCAAAGAATTATACGTGCATATGTGTGAGTTACATGCACTATAACCTCATCTGCACCGAAAATTCTAAGCACCACATCCGGAACAAAAATACCCAGAATTAAAAATGGTAAACTAAATAGTAAGGTACAAATAAATGAATTTGAAAAATATTTATCCGCGCTGTTTTTATCACCCAGTGATTTTAATAATGTGTACTTTGTTGCGGAGCCTATTCCTATCATGGCTCCTATAGCAAATGTTATTGCAAATATCGGTAAAACAAGATTTAAACCTGTTATGCCGTTTGCCCCTTCCGCCATTGATATAAAAATAGTATCCGCCAATACATAACATGATGTACCTGTTGTAGCAAGGATATTTGGCAGAATATATCCTCTAAGTTTTTTTTCAATCATAAAAGACTCTCCTGTCATAGTTATCGAATTATATCATAAGTTTTCTGTAAGCTCAATCAAAGGGAAGTTTATTACATAAAAAATAGCAGTCATAGACTGCTACTTTTATATATCAAAGATGGTATTATACTAACTCAAGTAAAACTTCCATAGCCGCATCTCCCTTACGAAGACCGATCTTAACTATTCTTGTGTATCCACCCTTACGATCTGCATACTTTGGACCGTACTCATCGAAAAGCTTCTTTGCAAGGTCAACAGACTTTGTATTCTTCTTCTTTCCGGCTGCCTTTGCAGGTAACTCTGTTGGAACATATACTACAGCATTGATTTTGCTTCTTGCATGAAGTCTTGAAGGTCTGTCTTTCTTGATTTCCTTCTCTACCTCATCATAAACAGTAACTTTCTTACCGTCTACAACTTCTTTTACTCTCTTGCCGTCAGCATCTTTTCTTGCAACCTTTGCATTTACCTTTACAAGGTCGAAGTTATCCTTCTCCTTAACAGCTAATGCTATAAGCGGCTCAACAATCTTTCTGATCTCTTTTGCTCTAGCTTCTGTAGTTACAATCTTACCATGCTGTAAAAGTGCTGTAACCTGGTTTCTCAATAATGCTTTTCTCTGACTTGATGTCTTTGAAAGTTTTCTATACTTTGCCATTTTTTCTCCTCCATAGGAAACATATATACGCAAACATTGGACTTACTATATATGTCTGTTTATTCTTTTTTATGATTCTTCGCTCTCACGAAGGTGAAGTCCGAGCTCTTCAAGCTTTTGAAGGACTTCCTCTAATGATTTTCTACCCAGATTTCTGACTTTCATCATATCATCTGAAGTACGTGAACACAATTCTTCAACTGTATTGATTCCTGCTCTCTTTAAACAGTTGTAAGATCTAACTGACAGTTCAAGTTCATCTATATTCATCTCCAGAACTTTTTCCTTGTCATCCTCTGCTTTTTCTACCATTACATCGACAGTTTTAGCGTTATCAGACAAATCTATAAACAGATTAAGGTGCTCACTCAAAACTTTGGCAGCTAAACTTACCGCCTCATCAGGTGCCAATGTACCGTTTGTAGTAACATCAAGTGTTAACTTATCAAAGTCTGTCATCTGACCTACACGAGTGTTCTCTACAAGAAGATTTACTCTCTCTACAGGGGTATAGATAGAATCGATTGCTATCACGCCTATAGGAGTATCCTCTCCTTTATTTTTATCTGAACTTACATAACCTCTACCGTTTGTTATTGTCAGTTCCATGTAGAACTTTCCTTCTGAAACTGTTGCAATAACCTGGTCTTTGTTAATGATTTCTATACTTGGATCACATTGAATATCTTCTGCAGTGATAACTCCTTCACCGTCAAAATCTATATAAGCAACCTTCGGCTCATCATCAATAGATGTATTCTTGATTGCAAGGCTCTTTACATTCATTATGATCTCTGTCACATCTTCTTTTACTCCCGGTATGGAAGAAAATTCATGCAACACGCCGTCAATCTTAACCTGACTGACAGCCGATCCAGGGAGGGATGAGAGCATGATTCTTCTTAGGGAATTGCCTAAAGTTGTTCCATAACCTCTCTCCAGTGGTTCACATATGAATCTGCCGAACTTCTTATCCTCGGAAATTTCTGCAATCTCTATATTGGGTTTTTCAAAATCAAACACGAATGTCCCTCCTTTTAGATAAACTATATCTATGTCTCAAATATTTGAGACTTGGTTAATACTTCAAGGCTAAAATATTTCTATTATTAGCAAATCAGCTGATACAAAAATAAGTATCAGCTGTTAAGATTCCTATTACTTAGAGTACAACTCAACGATAAGAAGTTCGTCTACAGGAACATCAATTTCTTCTCTTGTAGGGAGGCTCTTTACAGTACCTTTTAAGTTTTCAAGATCTGCATCAATCCAAGCCGGTACAATTCTTCCGGCTGTTGACTCTACAACTTCCTTATATCTTGCAGATGATTTTGCCTTCTCTTTGATCTCTATAACATCTCCTGCCTTTACAAGGTAAGATGGAATATTTACACACTTACCGTTTACAAGAACGTGCTTATGATCAACAATCTGTCTTGTCTCTTTTCTTGTTCTGCCGAATCCCATACGGAAAACAACATTGTCAAGTCTTCTCTCCAAGAGAATCATAAGGTTCTCACCAACCTGACCCTTCATTCTCTCAGCCTTAGCATAGTAGTTTCTGAACGGTTTCTCTAATACACCGTAGATAAACTTTGCTTTCTGCTTTTCTCTAAGCTGCAAACCGTACTCACTAAGCTTACGGCCTGCTCTTTTTGTATCTCTGTTAGACTTTTTATCTATTCCCAGAAAACCCGGCTCAAGGCCAAGTGATCTGCATCTTTTAAGAACGGGAACTCTATTAATTGCCACTTTTAGTACCTCCTATTAGACTCTTCTGCGTTTTGGTGGACGACATCCATTGTGTGGTACCGGAGTTACATCCTTAATACTTGTTACTTCTATTCCACATGCAGCCAACGCACGAATAGCTGCTTCTCTTCCTGAACCGGGTCCCTTTACCATAACATCTACATACTTAAGTCCATGTACTAAAGCTGCTTTAGCAGCAGTTTCTGCAGCCATAGATGCCGCATATGGAGTAGATTTCTTTGAACCTCTAAATCCTAGACCACCGGCACTTGCCCATGATATCGCATTACCCTGGGTATCAGTTAATGTAACAATTGTATTGTTAAATGATGACTGAATATGTGCCTGTCCGCGTTCAACGTTTTTCTTTACGCGCTTCTTTGTCACCTTCTTGGTGGACGCATTCTTTGCCATTAAACTAACCTACCTTTTTAAACTTTACTACGCTCCTGTTTTTAAAACATACAGCGAAAATTACTTTTCGAAAAAATGAATAGATTATATTATCTATTATTTCTTCTTGTTTGCTACTGTCTTTCTTGGACCCTTACGTGTTCTTGCATTTGTCTTAGTCTTCTGTCCGCGAACCGGAAGATTCTTTCTATGACGAATACCACGATAACATCCTATTTCCTGTAATCTCTTGATGTTCATAGCGATCTCTCTTCTAAGATCACCCTCTACCATCTGAGTATCGGAAATAACCTGTGCCAACTCTTTTACTTCATCGTCTGTAAGATCCTTTACTCTTGTATCAGGATTTACATTAGCCTCTTTCAAGATACGTCTTGAACTTGTAAGACCTATACCATAGATATATGTCAAACCAATCTCAATACGCTTTTCTCTTGGTAAATCAACGCCTGCTATACGAGCCATTTACCTACTTCCTCCTTATTCCTATGCAGATCAACCTTGTCTCTGCTTGTGCTTTGGGTTCTCACAAATTACTCTGATGGAACCTTTTCTCTTAATTATTTTGCATTTTTCGCAAATCGGTTTCACTGAAGATCTGACCTTCATTGTAACTCTCCTTTCATCGCTACTAATAAAGACGCCATAGTATTATAGCATTAACTACTATAATATGCAAGGTCTTATTTTATTTATCACGCCAAATGATTCTTCCTTTTGTCAAATCATATGGAGATAATTCGATAGTAACTTTATCACCCGGTAAAATTCTTATATAATTCATTCTAAGTTTACCGCTGATATGTGCCAATACCTGATGCCCGTTCTCAAGCTCTACCTGAAACATAGCATTAGGTAACTTCTCAACAACTGTTCCTTCAATCTCTATAACGTCTGATTTAGACATTTATTCCTCCACTTTTTCAAGAGATATTTTAACTTAACATCGTTAAAGTTATCACCACTGTTCTTAATATCAATAAATTCATCACTTTTTCCAAGCCTGCTGACATGCTTTATGTTCTTTTTCTTAGGCTTGTCAAGAGTCTTTAATCTTCCGTCCGCAACATAGATGAAATCTTTGTCACAGTCTATAACCAGATAATGCTCTCCTCTGTCATGTCCCATTATCGATATTACAATATCACCTGTATTTATCATATTTTTCTTAAAGAAAGGATCTCAGGCTCACCGTCTGTTATCAAAATAGTATTTTCATAATGTGCCGCAAGCGAGTTGTCATCTGTAACAACCGTCCAGTCATCATCAAGCCATACCACTTCATCTCTTCCCGCTGTAATCATAGGTTCTATAGCAAGAGTCATTCCCGGCTGTAGTTTTATTCCGCCTCTTTTCATATCAAAGTTCGGAACTTCAGGATCTTCGTGAAGATGTGTACCTATACCGTGTCCCACAAGATCTCTTACTACACCGTATCCTCTATCCTTTGCATATGCTCCTATTGCTTTACAGATATCATTCAGGTGATTTCCCGCAATCGCATATTTTATTCCCTCGTAAAAGCACTCTCTTGTGACCTTTACAAGTTCCTTTGCTTTTTCGCTTCCTTCGCCTATTATATGGGTTCTGGCAGCATCTGAATGGTATCCCTTCCAGATAACACCTGCGTCTAGACTCACAACGTCTCCGTCTTTTAAAATTCTTTTCTTTGACGGAATACCATGTACAACTTCTTCATTTACAGACACACATATTGAAGCAGGATAACCGTGATAGTTCAAAAATGAGGGAACACAACCGTATGATCTTATTATCTCATCTCCGATTTTATTCACTTCATATGTACTCATACCTGCATGTAATGCCTTTTCCAATTCTTCATGAGTTTTAGCCAGTACTATTCCGGCCTCTCTCATCAATTGTATTTCTCTGTCAGACTTTATTGTTACTGCCATTTTCATCCTCACAATCTATTCCAAAACTGCAATAATGTCTAAGAATACTTCTTCCATATCCTTTGTTCCGTCTACTGAAGTCAAAATTTTCTCATTATCATAGTAGTCTATCAAAGGCTGTGTCTGATCATGATAAATCTCAAGTCTTTTCTTTACGGTCTCCGGCTTGTCGTCATCCCTGATTACAAGCTCGTTACCACATGTATCACATACATTTTCCGCTTTCGGTGCCGAATATACTATATGATATGTAGCTCCGCAATTTAAACATGCTCTTCTACCGCCCATTCTTGTGATAATCGACTCATCCGGAACGTCTATATTTACAGCATAATCGATTTTTTCACCAAGCTCCGATAACGCCTTTGTTAAAGACTTCGCCTGAGGTATTGTTCTTGGAAAACCGTCAAGTACAAAACCGTCTTTACAATCATCCTTATGTATTCTGTCTAAAAGCATTCCGATAGTAATATCGTCAGGGACCAACTCGCCCTTATCCATATACTCTTTTGCTTTATTTCCAAGCTCGGTTTTTTCTTTTATATTTGCTCTGAATATATCGCCTGTGGATATATGCGGTATATTATACTTTTTTGCAATTCTCTTTGCCTGTGTGCCTTTTCCGGCACCGGGTGCACCTAACATAATAATTTTCATGGCGTTTCTCCCCAATTTTAATTAGTAACCACGAAAAACCCCTGAAGAATATCCCCAGTGGTTTTTCGTAAGATGACTAGTCTAATAAGAATCCTCTGTAATTTCTTACAAGCATTTGTGATTCAATTGCTTTTATTGTCTCAAGGACTACACCAACAATGATGATCAGGGATGTTCCGGTAAATGAAAGTCTACTGATATTGAACAATCCTGAAATTATTATAGGTATGATACAAACTATTATGAGTCCTGTTGCACCTATAATGATAATGTAGCTTAAAATCTTTGAGAAGTAATCGCTGGTAGGTTTTCCCGGTCTGATACCCGGTATAAATCCGCCTGATTTCTTCATATTGTTAGCTACCTCAAGTGGGTTAAAAGTAATTGATGTATAAAAATAAGCAAATAAGATAATCAAAATGATATAAACTATAAGTCCGATTGAATACTTCGGTGCTTCAGGCTTAAACCACATTGATGAATTCATATATGTTAATATCTCACCTATTATTGAGCCGTTATTAATTTGCAAGAATTGGCCAATAACTATAGGTGTAGAGAATAATGAAGAAGCAAAAATAACAGGAATAACACCTGCAGTATTTACTTTAAGCGGAATATTGGATGATGTTCCGCCTACACTTCTTCTACCCTGCGTTTTGGATGAATACTGTACAGGAATCCTTCTCTCGGCGTCCTGTAAGATAATGGTGAATACTACCATTGCTACTATAAAAGCTATTATAATAACTGCGGCAACCACCATTCTTGCCACTGTCTGACCTTTTAAGAATCTGACATACAGATTGTTAAAGTCTGACGGTAATGAAGCAAGAATATTCAGAAGAAGAACAACAGAAATACCGTTTCCTACGCCATTTTCCGTAATTCTCTCTCCCATCCACATCAAAAATGCACTACCTGCTGTCATTGTAACTACAGCTACAACTACACTCTTTATTCCAAAATGAATTAAAAGTCCCTGTCTACCGAATCCTATTGCCATGGCTGAAGACTGTAAGAGGGCTAGTGCGACAGTTAAGTATCTTGTGTACTCTACTATCTTTTTTCTACCGTCTTCACCATCCTGTTGTAATTCCTCAAGTGCAGGAATTGCAATTGTCAAAAGCTGGATTATGATAGAACTTGTAATATATGGAGTAATGCTTAGTGCAAGCACACTCAGACTTTCAAATGAGCCTCCGGTGATTGCATTGAAAAATCCAAATGCGTCACCGGTCTGCTTTGCAAAAAAATCTTTAAAATAAGTTGTATTCACACCCGGTATCGGTAAATTACTGCCGAAGCGAATAATTACCAGCATTATAAATGTGTACAGAAGCTTCTTTCGTACATCCTTTACCTTAAATGCATTTCGGAGTGTTGTGAGCATTAGATCACCTCACAAGTTCCGCCTGCGGCTTCAATCTTAGCTTTTGCGCTTTCACTAACAGCAATGTACTTGATATTGAACTTCTTTGTTAATGAACCGTTTCCTAAGAGTTTAACTCCATCTCCAGTTTTTTTGATTATTCCTGCAGCTACTAATGTCTCAGGAGTAACTTCTATACCGTCCTCAAGACGATCAAGAACAGAAATGTTTACAGCTACGATATCCTTAGAGTTACGATTTGTAAATCCTCTCTTTGGAATACGTCTGTATAATGGCATCTGTCCACCTTCGAATCCCGGTCTTGTAGCACCTGAACGAGCTTTCTGACCCTTGTGACCCTTACCGGCAGTCTTACCGTTACCTGAACCATGTCCACGGCCACGTCTGAAATTATCGCTATGCTTTGAGCCTAATGCAGGCTGTAAATTAGATAAATCCATAACTACACCTCCTTCTTTAGACTTCTTCAACTTTTACAAGATGTCTTACATGCCAAATCATGCCTCTTACAGCATCATTATCAGGCATTTCCACTGTCTTGTTTAATTTTCTTAAACCAAGCGCCTCTACAGTTGCTCTCTGTTTTGGGATAGCACCGATAGGGGATTTAACCAATGTAATTTTTAACTTTGCCATATTTTCCTCCTATTATGCTAATATTTCTTCAACTGACTTTCCGCGGAGTTTTGCAATCTCCTCAGGAGTCTTAAGTGCTGCTAAACCTGCAAGTGTAGCAAGACATACATTTGTCTTGTTATTTGAACCTAAAGACTTTGAACGAATATTCTTATATCCTGCAAGCTCCAATACCGCACGGGCAGGGCCACCTGCGATGATACCTGTACCTTCAGGTGCTCTCTTTAAAAGAACACTTGCACTTCCGAATTTTCCTGTGTAATCATGTGGTACACTGAAATTCTCATCTATTCTAACTTCAACTAATGACTTAGTTGCAGCTTCTTTACCTTTACGGATAGCCTCAGGTACCTCTCCTGCTTTACCAAGACCGATACCGACATGACCATTACCGTCACCTACAACAACAAGAGCAGAAAACTTCATTGTACGTCCACCCTTTACGGTTTTGGATACACGCTTGATATTTACGACTCTGTCATTTAACTCCAATTTGCTTGGATCGATGATTTGTCTCTTCATGTATGTTTCTCCTCCTATTAGAATTGTAATCCTGCTTCACGGGCAGCTTCTGCCAATGCAGCAACCTTACCTTGATAGATAAATCCGCCTCTATCAAATACAACTTTGTCTATACCCTTCTCAAGTGCTCTCTTTGCAATAAGAGTTCCAACGAATGCTGCAGCATCTACATCATTTGTCTTTGAAAGCTCCGCTCTTGCACTCTTCTCAAGTGTTGAGGCACTAACTACTGTATTTCCCACTGTGTCGTCAATAATCTGAGCGTACATATGGTTGTTACTTCTAAATACAGCAAGACGTGGTCTCTCAGTTGTTCCGCTGAGACGATTACGTAATCTGTAATGCTTCTTAGTTCTAAGATCGCTTTTTGATTTTTTGCTAACCATTTACTTACCCTCCTATTATTTCTTACCGGTCTTACCGACTTTACGTCTGATAACTTCAGTAGAGTATTTGATACCCTTGCCCTTATATGGCTCAGGCTTTCTCTTGCCTCTTATTTCAGCAGCGTACTGACCAACTTTTTCCTTGTCAATACCCTGAATCTTTATGATGTTCTGTCCGTCAAGAACAGATGTGATACCTTCAGGATCTTCCATCTCTACAGGATGTGAATATCCGAGTGAAAGTACAAGCTTGTTTCCTTGCTTTGCTGCTCTGTAACCAACACCGTTTACCTCAAGTACCTTCTCATAGCCTTCGGTTACACCTACTACCATGTTATGTATAAGAGTTCTTGTGAGACCGTGTAATGCCTTATTCTTCTTTAAGTCATTTGGTCTAGTTACTACAATATCATCACCTTCCTGCTTAATAGTCATTTCTACAGGTAATGCTCTCTCAAGTGTACCCTTAGGACCTTTTACAGTCACATGATTATTTTCTGCAATTGTAACAGTTACTCCTGCCGGAATTGCGATAGGCATTCTTCCAATTCGTGACATGCCGTCTTCCTCCTTAAATTTGTCGTGAGCTTTTCGCTCAGGTTTTCAGGTTTATATCATCTAATAGGCAGCCATTAAAGAAATATTTCTTTATGACTACTGCTATTAGAGTTGAAACTTAATTTATATTTGTTTTGTCCACTCGACATTTGCATACACAAATGTGCCGGGTGGCGTCCACTCGACATCGGCAAACGTATATCTGCCGGTGGGTTCGACTCCACATTTGCATACATATGTATGCCGGGCGGCGTCCACTCGACTAAGCTCAAACTCGCTTTGCTCGTTTTCGCTAAGGCTCGGGACGGGCTTTCACACTAAACTCACGCTTCACTTTGCTCGCGTTCGTTAAGTGTTCAATGCCTACCAAACGAAAGCTAATACTTCTCCACCTACGTTAAGCTTTCTTGCTTCTTTGTCTGTGATAACGCCGTTATTTGTTGAAATAATAGCTGTTCCAAGACCGCCAAGAACTCTTGGAAGCTCTTCTCTGCTTGCGTATATACGTAAGCCCGGCTTTGAAATTCTCTTCAATCCACTTATTATTCTCTCGCTCTTGTTAGCTGTATACTTTAAGAATATCCTGATATCCTTGAAGTTACCATTGTCAACAAGTTCGTACTTCTCTACATAACCTTCTTCTACAAGTATGTTAGCTATTGCTATTTTCATCTTTGAGGAAGGAATATCAACTGAGTCATGTTTTGCAGTATTTGCATTTCTGATTCTGGTAAGCATATCTGCAATTGGATCGCTCATTGTCATGGAATTTTTTCCTCCTGTTTATTTTAAATGTATCTTGTATAACTTCTTTTCTTTGCTTTGATTAAGCCTTTTGATAAATACGTCCACTCGACTAAGCTCAAACTTCGCTTTGCTCGTTTTCGCTAAGGCTCGGGACGGGCTTTCGCACTAAATTCGCACAGCACTTCGTTTGTGCTCATTAAGTGCTCAATGCCTACCAGCTGGCTTTCTTAACTCCCGGGATTTGACCCTTATAAGCCAATTCACGGAAGCAAATTCTACAGATACCATACTTTTTAAGATAAGCATGTGGACGACCGCAGATTTTGCATCTGCTGTATTCTCTTGTAGAGAATTTTGCCGGTCTAGCCTGCTTAATCTTCATTGAAGTCTTTGCCATGAAATCTTCCTCCTAAATTATTTGAAAAATGGCATATTGAATAATGTCAAAAGTTCTCTAGCTTCTTCATCTGTGTTTGCTGTAGTAACGAATATAACATCCATACCACGCACTTTATCAATCTTATCATACTCTATCTCAGGGAAGATAAGCTGTTCCTTAACTCCAAGAGCATAATTTCCTCTGCCATCAAATGCATTAGGATTTACACCTCTAAAGTCACGCACTCTAGGAAGAGCAAGATTTATAAGTCTGTCAGCAAACTCATACATCTTTGAACCACGAAGAGTTACCTTACAACCTATAGGCATACCCTCTCTAAGTTTAAAGTTAGCAACTGATTTCTTTGCCTTTGTAACTACCGCCTTTTGTCCGGAGATAATTTCAAGATCTCTAACTGCAGCATCTAATACTTTTGCATTATCTTTTGCTTCACCAACAGCCATGTTGATAACGATCTTATCAAGCTTTGGTACCTGCATAGGATTCTTATAGCCAAACTTCTCAATCATCTTTGCAACGATTTCGTTCTCATATGTTTCCCTTAATCTTGTCATGTTTTCCTCCTTTCCAATTAGTCGATAGCCTTGCCGGTCTTCTTAGCTACACGAACCTTCTTGCCGTCTTTTACTTCAAAACCGACTCTTGTAGCCTTACCGTCAACAACTAACATTACATTTGATATATCAATAGTTCCCTCTGTATTTACGATTCCACCGTTCTGGTTAGCCATACTTGGTTTTGTATGCTTTGTAATCATATTACAGCCTTCAACTACTACTCTGTTCTTCTTAGTATCAACCTTTAATACTTTACCTGTCTTGCCTCTATCTTTTCCAGATATGATCTTAACCATATCGTCTCTTTTGATTTTATGCACGCTAGACCTCCTTATAATACTTCAGGTGCGAGAGATACAATCTTCATGAAATGCTTCTCACGAAGTTCTCTTGCAACCGGTCCAAAGATACGAGTACCTCTTGGAGTCTTGTCATCCTTGATTATAACTGCTGCGTTTTCATCGAATCTGATGTATGAACCGTCTTTACGGCGTGTGCTATTGACTGATCTTACTACAACAGCCTTAACAACATCACCTTTCTTTACAACACCGCCTGGTGTTGCATCTTTAACGGTAGCGACGATTATATCGCCGATATGAGCATATCTTCTAGTTGAACCACCCATAACACGAATTGTAAGCAATTCCTTTGCTCCGGTGTTATCGGCTACCTTCAATCTTGTTTCCTGCTGAATCATGCCGGATACTCCTTCCTACCTAAATTATTTTGCCTTCTCAATTATCTGTACAAGTCTCCATCTCTTATCTTTTGAAAGAGGTCTTGTCTCCATAATCTTTACAGTATCGCCAATGTTACATTCATTCTTTTCATCATGTGCTTTGAACTTAACAGTCTTCTTTACAATCTTGCCATAAAGTGGATGCTTTACATGGTCTTCGATTGCAACAGTGATTGTCTTATCCATCTTATCGCTAACAACCTTGCCGATACGGGTTTTTCTAAGATTTCTCTCCACGGTTTATCTCCTTTATCTTTATGCCAATTTTGCATTCTCAGTGATAACTGTCTGAATTCTGGCAATGTTTCTACGAACTTCCTTAATTCTTGAAGTGTTATCCAACTGGCTGGTTGCATTTTGGAATCTAAGGTTGAAAAGTTCCTTCTTTGCGGAAACCAATTCCTCATTTAACTGTTCTAAGCTTTTTGACTTTAATTCGTTTACATAATTCTTAGTTTTCACTTGCTTCACCGCCTTCCAAATCAGCCTTTGAAACTATCTTACATCTGCAAGGAAGCTTATGCATTGCAAGACGAAGAGCCTCTCTGGCAACCTCTTCAGGTACGCCTGCGATCTCAAATAATACACGACCCGGCTTTACAACAGCTACCCAATATTCTGTAGATCCCTTACCTGAACCCATTCGAGTCTCAGCAGGTTTTGCTGTAACAGGCTTATCAGGGAAAATCTTTATCCAAACTTTACCACCACGCTTGATATAACGAGTCATAGCAACTCTGGCAGCCTCTATCTGGTTTGACTTTATCCAACAAGGATCAAGGGATACTAAACCATACTCACCATAAGTGATCTTATTGCCTCTTAAGGCCTTACCTGCCATAGAACCTCTGAACTGTTTTCTACGCTTTACTCTCTTAGGCATTAACATATTATTTTACGCTCCCTTCCTGTGTTTTTCTCTGAGGAAGCACCTCACCTGTATATATCCAAACCTTAACACCGACTTTACCGTATGTTGTGTTTGCCTCTGCAAAACCGTACTGAATATCAGCTCTTAATGTCTGAAGAGGAATTGTACCCTCTGAATAGAACTCTGTACGAGCCATGTCGGCACCGCCAAGACGTCCTGAACAGCTTGCCTTGATACCAAGTACTCCTGCCTTCATACTTCTTGACATTGTTGACTTCATTGCTCTACGGAATGAAATACGGTTCTCAAGCTGTGACGCAATGCTCTCAGCTACAAGCTGTGCATCTCTATCAGGTCTCTTGATTTCTTTGATATCAATGAATACTTTTTTATCTGTAAACTTTGATACTTCCTTCTTTAATTTCTCAACTTCTGCACCCTGCTTACCGATAACAACACCCGGTCTTGCAGTATGAAGTATTATTCTAACTCTGTCTGAAGCACGCTCGATTTCAATATCTGATACGCTTGCTGAATAAAGCTTGTTCTTTAAGAACTTTCTGATATTGTAGTCTTCTACTAAACAATCAGCGAAATCCTTATCAGCGTACCATCTGGAGCTCCAGTCTTTTATAACACCGACTCTAAGTCCATGTGGATTAACTTTCTGTCCCATTTTCGCGTCTCCTCCTATCTTTCATCTAAGACCACTGTGATATGGCTCATTCTCTTCTCGATACGATAAGCTCTACCCTGTGCTCTTGGCTTAATTCTCTTCATTATAGGGCCGTCACTTGCATAACACTCTGCAATGTATAATTTAGAAGGATCTAAATTATTATTGTTCTCAGCATTAGCTACTGCCGACTCTACCAATTTCTTGATAACACTTGACGCATATCTTGGGCTATACATAAGAATACCCAAAGCCTCACCAACATTCTTTCCTCTGATTGCATCAAGCACGAAACATGCTTTCTGAACAGGTACTCTGGCATATGAGAGCTTAGCTGATGGTCTGGTGTCCTTAACTGCATTTCTTTCTCTTTTAATCTGGGATCTATGTCCTTTTGCCATTTAAAAAACCTCCTTTCAACCCTCTCTTATCTTGAAGCTTTCTTATCGTCAGCTTTATGTCCTTTGTAAGTTCTTGTTGCAACGAACTCACCAAGCTTATGTCCTACCATATCCTCGGTAACATATACCGGAACATGCTTTCTTCCATCATGAACAGCAATAGTATGACCTACCATCTGTGGGAAGATTGTTGAACGGCGTGACCATGTTTTAATAACACTCTTGTCGCCGGTCTGATTCATTGCATCAACTTTCTTTAATAAACTTGCATCTGCAAATGGTCCTTTTTTAAGTGAACGTGACATTTATCTTTCCTCCTTTATTTAGTAGCGGCCTTACCATCTCTTCTTCTGATGATCAACTTATTAGACTGTTTCTTCTTGTTTCTAGTCTTAAGACCAAGAGCCGGCTTGCCCCAAGGAGTAGATGGACCCGGACGACCGATTCCGGTTTTACCTTCACCACCACCGTGTGGATGGTCATTAGGGTTCATAACAGAACCACGAACTGTAGGTCTTATACCCATGTGACGCTTTCTTCCGGCTTTACCAAGCTTAACAAGTGAATGCTCACCGTTTCCAACAACACCGATAGTAGCTCTACAAATGATTGGAACCATTCTCATCTCACCTGAAGGAAGACGAAGAGTTGCATACTTACCTTCTTTAGCCATAAGCTGTGCAACATTTCCTGCTGAACGAACAAGCTGTCCGCCCTTTCCTGGATAAAGCTCGATATTATGAATCTGTGCACCTACAGGAATCTCTGCAAGTGGTAAACAGTTTCCAACTCTTGCCTCTGCACCTGAACCGCTAACGATTGTAGCTCCGACCTGAAGTCCTTCAGGAGCAAGTATATAAGCCTTAGCACCGTCTACATATGCAATAAGTGCAATGTTAGCTGTTCTGTTAGGATCATACTCTATAGCAACAACTTTTGCAGGAACTCCGTCTTTAGAGTTTCTCTTAAAGTCGATGATTCTGTATTTTCTCTTTGCACCGCCACCGCGATGTCTAACTGTTATTTTACCCTGATTGTTTCTTCCTGAGTTCTTCTTAATTGGTGCCAATAATGACTTCTCAGGAGTACTCTTTGTGATTACGCTAAAGTCCAAACCTGTCATGTTTCTTCTTGACGGTGTATATGGACTATATTTCTTTATTCCCATTTTTTTCTCCTTCTTGTGCTGCGCACTTTATCACGGCAGGATGCCGTATAATATATCCCGAATCAATTTCGGGAAAGCAACTTTTGTTGCTTTATAAGCCCTGGAACAACTCGATCTCTTTGCTATCCTCTGTAAGCCATACAATAGCCTTCTTAACTTTTGCAGTCTTACCTGTTGTCATTCCTCTTCTTCTTGTCTTTCCATCCTGGTTCATAGTATTTACTTTTGAAACCTTAACGCCGTCAAACATCTTCTCAACCGCTTCTTTAATCATTGTCTTGTTTGAGTCAGGATGTACAAGGAAAGTATATTTCTTATCTGTCATGCCGAGCATGCTCTTCTCTGTAATAACCGGCTTAAGTATTACGTCATAGTATTGAATATTTGCCATTACGCATATACCTCCTCTATAGTCTTAACAGCGTCCTTTGAAGCAACTACTGTATTGTACTTTAAGATATCATATACATTGATAGTCTTAGGTGAAGCAGCCTTAACACCGTAAATATTTCTAACAGAAAGTACAGTGTTCTTCTCATTCTCAGCACATACAACAAGCGCCTTCTTAACATTTAAGTTATTTAAAGTCTGCTGCATTTTCTTCGTCTTAATCTCGCTCATTGCGAAATCATCAACAACGATGAACTTGTTCTCAAGAACTCTGCTTGTAAGAGCACTCTTAAGAGCAATTCTCTTCTCTTTTTTATTTAAATTGATTGTATAATCTCTTGGAGTAGGTGCAAATACAACACCGCCACCCTTCCACTGAGGTGATCTTGTTGAACCCTGACGTGCATGTCCTGTACCTTTTTGCTTCCAAGGCTTTCTTCCGCCACCACTAACTTCGGAACGGGTCTTTGCCTTTTGTGTTCCCTGACGCTTGTTTGCCAACTGTGCAACAACTGCCATATGAACTAAATGCTCGTTAACATTAACTCCGAACACAGCATCATTTAATTCTATACTACCTACTTCTTTTCCTTCAATATTAAATACTGATATATTAGCCATTTGTGTTCCTCCTTTCTGTTAGTTATTTCTTCTTAACAGTTTCTTTTAATGTTATTAGAGCCTTCTTTGAACCCGGCATTGAACCCTTTACAAGGATAAGGTTCTTATCTGCATCAACTCTTACGATTTCAAGATTCTGTGTAGTTACCTTCTTTGCGCCCATATGTCCGGGCATTCCTTTGCCCTTAAATACATGGCTTGGATCTGAAGATGAACCGTTTGAACCCTGATGACGGTGGAACTTTGAACCGTGACTCATAGGTCCTCTTGACTGTCCATGACGCTTAATAGCACCCTGGAATCCTTTACCCTTTGAGATAGCAGTTGCATCAACCTTATCTCCTGCTGCGAAGATATCTGCTTTGATTTCAGCCTTTGGAGCATACTCTGATGCGTTCTCAAACTTGAACTCTCTGATAAATCTTCCGGCAGCAAAAACTTCTCTCTTCTTGTCACCATTCTCTACAACAGTCTTCTCAACTCCTGCCTTAGCAAGATGACCTGCCTTAGCCTTATTAACCAACTTTGTACGGATCTGTCCATATGCAACCTGAACTGAATTGTATCCGTCATTTTCCTCTGTCTTAACCTGTGTAACAACACATGGTCCTGCAAGAAGAACTGTTACAGGTATTAACACACCGTTCTCATCGAAAATCTGTGTCATACCGACTTTTCTAGCAAGTATTGCCTTCTTCATTAATATACCTCCTGGTTTATTCTACAGCGGAGCACTCTGTGCTCATCCTAGAGCAGGATTAACGCTATTTAGCGGATTATCTACTCTTCATTTTGATGTCTATGTTCACACCTGCTGGCATTTCCAATCTGGAAAGTGCATCAACAGTCTTCTGTGATGGTGCAATGACATCAATCAGTCTCTTGTGTGTTCTCTGCTCGAACTGCTCACGAGAGTCTTTGTACTTATGTACAGCTCTAAGGATAGTAACCACTTCCTTCTTTGTTGGTAGTGGAACAGGTCCTGAAACAGCTGCTCCTGTCTTCTTTACAGTATCAACAATTCTTGCAGCACAGCTGTCAACTAATTGATGATCATAAGCTTTTAATGTGATTCTCATTACCTGATTTGCCATAAAAAAAGCCGCCTCCTTTTCAATCTTTATAAAAGAAATTGACAAGTGGTGACTGTACACTCTTCCGTGCGTGTCATAGTGACTAACCCACGAAAATACTCAATATGAGATGCTGTTTGTACAGTGACTTGTCGCCAGTTTTTGCAACATGACCTTCGCTCCACATAAAACCCGTAAACGGCAACCTATGCTTCTTAGCTATCAATGTCACAGCCATACTAGGATAGCACAAACAAAAACCGATTGCAAGCACTTTTTTAAAATTATTTTTATTTTTATTTCACAGCTTTTATAGTATTTTCGTGAGTTGTATTTTAATACTTCTAATCGAAGTTTTTTCTTAAATTATGCTGCTCCATAAACTTTAATATGGCAAATGCCATAAAACTGTTTATAGGAAGTAAAATCATGTTTTTTACCACTCTCATAGGTAAAATAGCAAGGAAGGCTTTTCCATATAATATATTGAGCCAAAGTGTACCAAGCAATATATTACATAAAAAGCTTACCAAAACTTCAGCTACCAATATCCTTGTTATCGAAACAGGCTTTTTATATAGAACACTTCCATATATAAGGCCTGCTATAACAGCATTAAATGTAAATCCCGGAAAGAAAGGTCCGGTTGGCTTTATCATATATTTTACAATATCGGTAATTGCACCGAATATACTCCCGACTATGGGTCCGAATAAATATCCGATTCCGACTGTAGTTAATGAAGAAAATCCGATCTTCAGAAAATTACCCACCTGAACCGTAAACGCTCCCAGTATAATTGACAACGCAACAAACATTGCAACTGTCGTAATTGTCTTTACCTTTTTCAATTCATTATATGAAAATAAAAATATCTCTTTTATATCTTCCATAACTGTATCCTACTTTCTGACAGCACCGCTATCTACAGCGGCTTTTTCTACCGCCTTGGCTACAGCCTGTGCCACCGACTTATCAAGTGCGGAAGGTATAATATTTTCCGCATTAAGATACTCAGGCTTTATATACTCCGCAATAGCCTTTGCAGCCGCCTTTTTCATATCATAATTAATATCTCTTGCGCCTGCATTAAGCGCCCCTCTGAATATACCCGGGAAAGCAAGTACATTGTTTATCTGATTCGGTCTGTCACTTCTTCCGGTTCCCATTACAGCTACTCCTGCTTTTATTGCCTCGTCATATGAAATCTCAGGGTTCGGATTTGCCATAGCAAAGACTATCGGCTTGTCAGCCATTGTCTTTATCATATTCTCGGTAAGGATATTTGCTACAGAAACTCCTATAAACACATCCGCACCTACAAGAGCATCTGATAAGTTTCCTCTCATATCGTTAAGATTGGTAACCGTACACAGCCACTCCTTATGATCTTTGATACCCTGAGGTCTGGTCTTATACAGTATACCGAACTCATCACAAGCCGTTATATCCTTCACACCTGATTCCAAAAGCATTTTTATAATTGCAGTACCGGCGCTTCCCGGTCCGTTCAGCACAACTTTTATCTCAGACATTTCTTTTTTTACAAGCTTGAGAGCATTGATAAGTGCCGCTGTAACAACTATTGCGGTACCGTGCTGGTCATCATGAAAAACCGGTATCTCAAGTTCTTTCTCAAGTCTTTCTTCTATTTCAAAGCATTTCGGTGATGCAATATCCTCCAAGTTTATTCCACCAAAGCATGGCGCAATATTCTTTACAGTCTTTATTATCTCCTCCGTATCCTTTGTATCTACGCATATAGGAAAGGCATCTACATCGCCGAACTCTTTAAAAAGTATAGCCTTACCCTCCATTACAGGTATTGCAGCCTTCGGGCCTATATCTCCAAGTCCGAGCACAGCCGTTCCGTCTGAAACTACCGCCACAAGATTTTTCTTTGCAGTATACTTCCACACATTTTCAGGATCCTTTGCAATCTCTCTACAAGGTTGTGCTACTCCGGGAGTGTATGCCGTACTCAAATCATCTCTGTTATTTATTTTTATTTTACTTACAACGGCAACCTTACCGCCGTTTTCCTCATGTAATTTTAAAGCTTCTTTACTATAATCCATATTACCACCTTTATAAAAGTCTTATAAAAATTCTTTGATGTATTCTAGCATAAAAAGACTTACTTTTCCATTTTATAGAAAGATTTTTAATGTAAAATATTTTTGCATTAAAAAACTGCATGAATTCCTCATACAGTTTAATGCCGGTGGCGAGACTCGAACTCGCACACCCTTTCGAATAACAGATTTTGAGTCTGTCGCGTCTGCCATTCCGCCACACCGGCTCATTACTTGACAATATTAGCATATGAGCGCAATATTTGCAAGTAATTTTTTATTGTTTACTCTTTTCTTCCTACAAAACAAATATACCCAAGTTCCCTTTTATTATCCATCATAAAAGAGCGCATTCTCTGAAAATATTCCTTATTAAATTCCTGTAATCCTGTTTTTATAATACTTAATGCTTCAAATATTCCCTCATCTTTCATCATTCCCGGAATACTCATAAGTGTCATAGGGCCTGTTTTACTTTCCACTTTAAATCCGACCCTTTCAAAGCAGGATTCCCAACCATCGCTCAAAAGAGGTTCAACATTTACATTTATAGCTCTGCTAAGTCCTATTCGAAGCTCCTTCGCCCTTTCATTATTATCTGTAATTAAAACCACATCCTGAGTTACTACTATTCCACCCGGTTTTAATACCCTATAATACTCTCTTAAAGCTTTTTCCTTTTGATCTCCCAAAAGCATTGTAAGCATCGCTTCATTAATTACCACATCAAAGCTCTCATCTTCAAAAGGCAGATCAAATGCATTTCCATATATGGCTTTTACTTTGTTCTCCAATCCATTATCTTTTATTTTCTTATCAGCCTTTTCAATTGCCTTCTCATCAAGATCCACCCCCACAATATCACATCCATATTTTTTTGCTATATGAACTAAAGTAGTCCCCATATTGCAGGCAACCTCAAGAACTTTTGAGTCCTCCTTAATATCAGCCTTTTCAAGCAGCCAGTTAGTTGCCTCTATTCCTCCCGGTCTAAGCCTTGTCTTACCAATTCTTGCCAGGAATTCATGTCCTTTTTCCGCCATAATAATCCTCCTATATATAAAACTATAGCTAATTTAGTTAGGTTTCACTAACCAAATTATAACATATTGTTTTCTAAATATACAGGAAATTAATCATATTTATGTATTTTTATATAGTACAAAGCTTAATACAACACAAATCAACTCAGTTACCAAAAACGCGCTCCATATTCCTTTCAAACCGAAAGTCTTTGATCCGATAAACATTACCGGAACCAATACCACAAGCTGTCTGCAAAGATTTATTAATATACTTTTACCTACATTCTTTGTGGACTGCATATATGATGCAATCATTGTAGTAATTCCAACAAATACATAGCTTAAACTCATTACTCTGATACCGAAAATTCCAAATTCAAGAACTTCATCAGGAGTATTGAAAGTCATCAATATGTTTTTTGTAAATACCCAGAGCAGTACTATACTTATTGATGTAAGTATTATTGCCACAATTGTTCCTATCCTTAAGCTCTCCTTCAACCTGTCTTCTCTCGCCGCTCCGTAATTATAACTCATTACAGGTATACATCCCTGTATAAGTCCGTTCAATGTCATTATAACCATCTGCTGTATCTTAAAGTATGCTCCGAAAAAGGCTATAGCAAGCTCGGAGTATTGTTTTAAGAAAAGATTGGTATTATATACCATAGCGGCTCCAAGCACATTCATAATAAAAGACGGAAATCCCACCACAAATATATCTCTTACATGTTTTAATTGTATTCTAAAGTATTTTAAACCAAGCTCGACCTTTTGTTTTTGGAATATAAGCACCAAAAATGCAAGTATTGTAGACACCGTATATCCCATAACTGTCGCAATAGCTGCACCTCTTACTCCCATAGGTTTAAATCCGAAATATCCGAAGATGAGTATCGGATCAAATATCAAGTTTGTTAAAACACCTGCTATCTGGAAGCACATGGGAGCCAGCATATTTCCTGTCCCCTGTAATACTTTTTGTATACAAATATGTACTGCACATGGAATTGCCATAAATACACATATATCCATATATGCCATTGCCAAATCAACAGTTTCCGGATCACTTGTAAACGAAAGTATAAATCCCTTCATAGTATTCATTGTTATGAAAGTTACCAGGCTACTAACTACAAATGATACTACAATACCGTTTGCCACTATAGTATTTGCTTTTTCCTCCTCTTTTTCACCCAAATACTTTGCTACAAGCACACTTACTCCTACTCCAATCCAAATAGCTATAGCAATATAAAGTGTAGTAATAGGGAAAATTATTGACACAGCGCTTAATGATTTCTCGCTGACAGATGATACAAATATACAATCCAAAAGATTGTAAGAGTATTGCATGCACATAGAAATAAGAGGCGGTATGGACATCTTTAAAATTAGAGATTTTATCGGTTCCACCTCCATTTTATTTTTCACACGTGCTTCTTCCATATCTCCTCCTTAATTTTTCAAACTTTAAATAAACAAAATCAGGGGCAGCATCAGCCACCCCATATTCAAAATTACCGACAATCGACTATAATGTAAACTCTCCCGATTCTATACTTGAAACAAGAGCCGGTATGATTTCTTTTAAATCACCTACAATGCCATAATCACAAATATCAAATATAGGTGCATTTTTATCTGTGTTTATTGCAACAATATACTTTGACTCACTCATTCCTGCCAAATGCTGTATAGCTCCCGATATACCGCAAGCAATATAAAGATCGGGTCTTACTGTAGTTCCCGTTTGTCCGACTTGATGAGAAGAATCTATCCACCCTGCATCCACACAGGCACGTGATGAACCGACTTCACCGCCCAAAGCTTTAGCCAGACTTTCAATCAAAGCAAAGCCCTCTTTATTTTTGATACCTCTTCCTCCGGATACTATAATCTTGGCATCTGTCAGATTTACCCTTTCTTTGTCATGCTCAACTGTTCCTAACAGTTTTGTTCTTATATCCTCTTCTTTAAGTTCAGGAATAATTTTTTCAAAAATTGCACCCGACTTGCCTGTTTTCTTGGCTCTTGCCATTACCCCGGGTCTGACTGTAGCCATTTGAGGTCTGTTTTTAGGACATATAATAGTCGCCATAATATTTCCGCCAAAAGCCGGTCTTGTCATAAGAAGCTTCTTATCTTCTGCATCCACCTCGAGTCCGGTACAATCTGCAGTAAGTCCTGTTCCAAGTCTTGCAGCAAGTCTCGGTCCTATGTCCCTGCCGATTGAAGTTGCCCCTACTAAGAGCACTTCAGGTTTTCTTTTCTTTACTTCTTTTGATAATACTTCAACAAAACCCAATGTTGAAAAGTCTTTTAAAAGCTCATGTTCTACATAGTATACCGTATCAACATCATACTCCATAAGCTCCTTTGCGGCCTCTTCGATGTTGTATCCGGGTACAATAACTGCAAGTTGCTTTCCAAGCTCATTTGCAAGTTTTCTACCCTCACCCATAAGTTCCAATGTTATAGGTAATATCTTACCGTTTACAAATTCCGCAAGTACCCATACATCTTTATAGTCATTAAGATTAATGTCTTGATTTACCTTTGCTCTTTCCACTACTTGGCACCTCCGGACTGTATCAATTTATTTTCGTATAGTTTTGTTAAAAGAAGTTTAGCCTTTTCCATAGCTGTATTTCCTTCTATAAACTCACTATGTTTTTCTTTAACAGGTACAAACGAGCGGTGTACATTTGTAGGTGAACCCTTAATACCTATCTGTGTTTCATCTACATTTAAATCATCAAATGTCAACACCTCTACCAACTCCTCATCGCTCTCATAAGCCTTGAAGATTCCCTTTACACTTGGATATCTCACAGTGTTAAGTTCCTTAATAGCTGTAATAAGAGCAGGAAGTTTAACTTCAAATTCATAGTCCTTTGATTCACAATATCTCTTAACTGTTACCGCACCGTCTTTTAGTTCCAACTCCTTTGCATATGTAACCTGTGGTATATTAAGAAACTCTGCTATCTCCGGTCCAACCTGAGCAGTATCACCGTCTATAGCCTGTCTGCCACATATAATCAAATCATAGTCACCTATTTTTTCTATAGCAGCCGCCAAAATAGTTGCTGTAGCCCAAGTATCGGATCCACCGAATTTTCTGTCACTTATAAGATAAGCGCTGTCAGCGCCCATAGCAAGAGCCTCAAGTAGTGCTTCCTTTGCCTGCATAGGTCCCATACTTACTACAACGACCTTAGCACCCTTTTCATCCTTTATTTTTAATGCCGCCTCAAGTGCATTCTTATCATCAGGATTTATTATACTTTCCACTCCGTCTCTGATAAGTGTTTTTGTTTCAGGGTTGATCTTGACTTCACTTGTATTTGGCACCTGCTTTATACATACAATGATCTTCATATTACCCCCTATTTCAGCACTTCTCTGGCTATAACAACCTTGTGAATCTCTGAAGTACCTTCATATATTTCTGTTATTTTTGCATCTCGATACATTCTCTCTAATGGATAGTCTCTCATATATCCATATCCTCCATGTATCTGTAACGCCTTATCTGTTACTTCGACAGCTACCTTTGATGCATTAAACTTTGCAATAGCAGCCTCTTTTGTATACGGCATACCGCTTACTTTAAGGCTTGCCGCTCTATATGTCATCCATCTTGCACACTCAACCTTTGTAGCCATCTCCGCAATATACCATTGTAATCCCTGCAATGAGGAAATAGGTCTGCCAAATTGTACTCTTTCTTTTGTGTACTTTACGCTTTCATCCAATGCACCTGCCGCAATTCCAACAGCCTGTGCCGCAATTCCTATTCTTGCACCGTCAAGTGCAGTCATTGCAATTTTAAATCCCTTACCGAGCGGTCCTACAAGATTATCCTTAGGTACCCTGCAATTATCAAATATAAGCTCCGCTGTCTCAGATCCGTGAAGTCCCATCTTATCTTCTATCTTACCTATTGAAAATCCCGGAGTTCCACGCTCCACGAGTATACAACTAAGTCCCTTGGTCTTTAATTCAGGTGATGTAAGAGCAAATACCAATACATACTTTGCCAATCCTCCACCTGTTATAAAGCATTTTGTACCGTTTAAAACATACTCTTGTGTACTCTCATCAAATATAGCGGTTGTCCTTGCACTTCCTGCATCAGATCCGGCATTTGGCTCGGTGAGGGCAAATGCCCCCAACTCGCCTCCTGAACATACTACCGGCAAATATTTTTGCTTTTGTTCTTCAGTACCGAATTTTCCGATTACTGAAGCAAATATAGTATGTATTGAAAGTGTAGCTGCAGTAGAACCGCAGTATTTCGCTATTTCTTCCACAGCAATTACCTTTTCGATATCGCTGCCTCCGCTTCCTCCATATTTTTCTTCAGTTCCTATACCGGTTAATCCCATCTTGGTCATCTCCAAAAATAAATCTTTTGGAAATTTCCCGCTTCTATCTATTTCTTCAGCTCTTGGTTTTACCACATTTTCACTGAAGTCGGCTACAGTTTTTCTCAGCATCAACTGTGCTTTGGAAAAATTAAAATCCATTTCTTTTCCTCCACTAGATTACGCCTTCTTCTTTTAATTGTTTCAATGTTTCATCATCAAAGCCGTAAACCTCTTTATTATGTTGTCCAAGTAGCGGTGCCGGAGCATCTACGCTTCCCGGTGTTTCGCTAAGCTTTATAGGACAACCCTGTATATACATATCACCGATAGTAGGATGCTCAACATGTACCATCATCTCTCTTGCCTGGAAATGTGGATGTTCTATCGCTTCCTTCATATCAAGTATCTGTCCGCAAGGTATTCCCACCTCTTCAAACATACTCTCTACTTCCGCCTTACCTCTTTGCTTTACCCAATCCACAATTATCTCATGTAAACCGTCATTGTAATTTTTAATTCTGAGATCATTGGTTGCAAATTTTTCATTTGTAACAAGGTCCGGTCTGCCTATTACATCACAGAATACCTTAAACAGCTTATCTGTACCTACTCCAAGCGCTATATATCCGTCCTTTGCCTCATATACATTGAATGGTGAAACTGTAGCATCAATATTTCCCTGTCTCTGAGGTATAATTCCCTTAAGGGTTGTATAGATTATTGCATTTTCAAGCAATGTGAATATAGTATCTGCCATAGCCACATCTACCTGCTGACCTTCACCGGTTACATTTCTTCTGTAAAGAGCCATAAGTACACCGACGCAAAGATAAATTCCGGTAACATTGTCGGCTACCGATACACCGCATTTTACAGGAGGGGCATCTGTATAACCTGTAAGATTTATCATACCGCCCAGAGCCTGTGCAACGATATCATAGCACGGTCTGTTTGAGAAAGGTCCATACTGTCCGAAACCGCTACCTGAAGCATAAATTATTCTTGGATTTATCTTCTTTAATGTCTCATAGTCAACCTGTAATTTCTTTGTTACTCCGACTCTGAAGTTTTCTACCACCACATCAGCCTCTCTGACAAGGTCATAGAAAATCTCTCTTCCTTTTTCAGTCTTTAAGTTAAGAGTAACTCCTTTTTTATTTCTGTTTATAAATGCATAAAATCCGCTCTCACCGCTATTGTCATCCATTGGAGGCCAATATCTTGACTGATCACCTGTAAGAGGCTCTATCTTTATAACCTCGGCACCGTTGTCTGCTAAAAGTGCGGTACAGAAAGGACCGTTATATGCATGTGTAAGGTCAAGAACTTTCAGCCCCTCAAGGGCTTTTGCTTTCTTTTTCTCCTTCTTTGCAGGAATAACATATTCAAAAATACATACAGTTGAAAGAGGAGGATCCTCCAAAACATCTATAGAGCTTTCAAACTCAGGCTCCTCAGGGATAACCGCAACCTTAAATGAACGCACTTCGATAATTGCTCTTCCGTTTTCTTCACCCAAAAGTCTCGCCTTATACTCCATATAATCTCCGGCAAAACATGGCACAAACAATCTTACTTTTCTTACCTTTGCACATCTGCTTTGATTTCCATAAACCTTAGTCATCAATCTGTTTGCGGTATCTTCCATCAAAGTAATAGACCTGGCACCGTTTACAACTCCTCCACCGTAGAAAACATCTCTATCGGACATTCTATATCTTAATGTAACTTCAGTACTCATAATACCCCCCTATTAAAGCTCAAGTTCTCTCCAAGGGTCAATAACTTCACCACTTGGCTGATTTCCACGTTGTAATTCTTTCTTTACTACAAGTACTACAGTACCTTCAGTAATCAATTTTGGAGGATCAAAATAATACATATCTCCCGGATTTGCATCTTTGATACCCATTCTGTAAGCAGGTGTTGCAACCTTATATGTACTTATTCTACAGGTTCTTGATGTATTTCCCACCTTTAACATCTCTGCTCTGAAATTAAGCTGATCACCCACATATGCATCTTCATACAATTCAACATCAGTATATCCGAGACACAATGATTCATCACCGTCATTTAATATCATCAGCTCGGTTTCAACATCACCGATAAAATCAAACTGTCGTCCGAACGGTATTTTTCCTTCAACATTATTTGCATCGGCAGTTGTCATATTATAATTTAATTCCGCTACTTTTCTTACACTCATTTCACACCTCTGTTCTACTATAATATTGGGGCCAAAAACATTTGACCCCAACACTTACATCATATTATTGAGCATCACACTTCAATACTGCATTCAAAAGTACACTGGCACCCTTTGTACACTGTTCAACCGGTGTAAACTCCTCTTCACAATGTGAATGTCCGTCTTTTGAAGGCACAAATATCATTGTAGTAGGCATCATATAGCTTACAAACTGTGCATCATGTCCTGCACCTGAGTTAATTCTCTGATTTGAGTATCCAAGCTCATTTACAGCCTCTGTTACATAACCTACAAGCTTTTCATCATAATAAACCGTATCTCTTGACCATGCTCTCTCATAACCTGTAGTACAACCCACTATTTCTTTCGGCATATTCTTTATTACTTCAACTACCTGTTCTATAACCTTCGGATCCTCATGTCTTGCATCAATTGAGAACTCTACAAAATCAGGAATAACTGTATGTACATTAGGATGACATACTATCTCACCTGTAGTATATACTAATGCCTTATCAAGCTTATCCAGTTCATCATGCAAATACTGTAAAAGCTTGGCAGCTGCATATAATGCATCTTTTCTATACGGCATAGGTGTTGTTCCTGCATGATCCGACTGACCGAAGGTCTTAATTCTGTAATTTATCATTCCAAGTACACAGGTAACGATACCGATATCATTCTTTGCAGCCTCAAGGATAGGTCCCTGCTCAATATGAAGCTCAAACATAGCCTTATAATCCTTAGGATTTAATCTGTTTGCCACATCCCCCTTATAGCCGCTTGCTTCAAGAGCCTCTTTAAATGTCTTATTCTTATCAAGAACCGAGGTTGATGCCAGCATGTCCTCATGCTTAAACTTCTTTCCAATCTCTTCAGGCAAATAATCATTACAGATAACACCTGATGACATCATAGCCGGTGGATATAATGAACCTTCCTCATTGGTCCAAATCATTGCTACAAGATTGTGTTTATGTGGTATCTTCTGTTCTGCAACAGTCTCCAAGACCTCCATAGCTCCCATTACACCCAAAATACCGTCATAGTTTCCACCGTTTCTAACCGAATCTGAATGTGAAGCCATAACAATTGCAGGTAATGTAGGATCGCTGCCCTCTAATGTTGCATACATATTTGCCATATCATCGGTTTTGATTTTTGCACCGATAGCTTCCATTCTTCTTTTGAATTCAGCTCTTGCCATAAGATTTTCTTTTGAAAGAGAATATCTTGTGATACCGCCATGTCCTGCATCACCAAACTGACTCATAGTCTTGATTTTATCTGCCATTCTATCTTCGCTACACTTATACATATTACCCCCTATTAAAAAACATATTATTTAAAATCGTACTGCCACTACCTATATATAAAGCAGTGACAGTAAAATACAATCATTAATACTTTAACTTCTAGGTACTCTCTTTACGAATCTACCCATTCCCGGTTTTCCTACAAAATCTCCGTTATCATAGACAAGCTGTCCTCTAAGGAATGTCTTTACAGGATATCCATGAAGCTTCTTTCCTTCCCATATGGTATGGTCATAGTCGGAATGCATATTATTTACACTTATTGTAAAATCCTTATCCCTGTCATAAATAACTATATCCGCATCATTCCCTACTCTGACTCCTCCCTTCTTATCACATCCGAATATTCTTGCCGGATTTGTTGAGCAAAGAGCTACTGCCTGTGAGAAAGTGATTTTTCCTGAATTAGCTGCATCAAGCATATATGGATACATATTTTCTACACCTGCACATCCGTTTGGAATCTTTGTAAAGTCGTCAATTCCCCAATCCTTTTCATAACTTTGGAACGGACAGTGATCTGTTGCAACAACATCAACCTGATTTTTCTTTATAGCTTCCCAAAGAGCCTGTCTGCTTTCCTCTCCCTTTATAGGAGGTGAACATACAAAGTTTCTTCCGTCCTCTCTCTTATATACCTCACATGTAAACTCAAGATACTGAGGGCAGGTCTCCACATAAATAGGTACGCCCTCTTTCTTACCTTCTATACATGCTTCAAGACCTTCCTTGTCAGCCATATGAACAATGTAGAGCGGTGCATCCAAATGCTTACACCAATGTAGAGCTCTTCTGTCGGCTTCAGCCTCAACAAACTCTTGACGTGCCAGATAGTGATACCAAGGACTTAAGTTTCCTTCTTTTTTAAACTTAGCTTCAAAATAATCTATCATATCGGAATTCTCTGCATGAACATTTACCAATGCTCCAAGTTCCTTTGCTCTGAGAAGCAAAGTCGCAAACATTCCGTCATCTACCATCATTCCGGCTTTTTTGTATACCATGAAGCATTTGTAAGAAGTAATACCTTCTTTAACGGCTTCTTCCATCTCTTCAAGTATCTGACCGTCATTAAAGTCTGTAATTATACAATGAGATGCCCAGTCTACACAGGCTTCTTTTTCAAGAATGGCTTTTTTGGAATTTACCAAATCCATAATGGTGCCACCTTTTCTCTGAACCGGATAATCAAATATTGTAGTAACACCTCCACAGGCTGCAGCTCTGGTACCTGAAAGGTAACTGTCTGCAGATATTGTTCCTCCGAAAGGCATAGCCAGATGAGTATGTACATCCAATGCTCCCGGAAGCACAAGCTTTCCTGTAGCATCCACTACTTCCTTTGCATCCATGTCAAGATTCATTCCCATCTCAACAATCTTACCGTCTTTTACACCAACATCACACGGGAACATATCCGTTGCCGTAACTACAGTTCCACCCTTAATAATTAAATCTAACATAGATCAACCCCCCTGATATATTATAGATAACTATTAGTTTCCTTTAAATTAATTGTATGATTATCATTCTTATCCTTATAAACAAGTTTTCCGGGTTGTATACAATGCATTACCGGACAAACATTTAAGCAAAGATGACATCCTACACATTTATCTTCATCTATTGTAGGTACTCTGGTTGCATAGTCATATTCAATAGCCTGATGTGCCGCATCAAAGCATGATACATAGCATCTTCCACATCCGACACATTTTTCTTTATCAATCTGAACCAGAATCTTATATGATCTGTCCAAATCATCAGCTCCTACAATATTTCCTACAGCAGTGCCCACTATATCCTGAAGTTTATTGATTCCGTAATCATTCATATAATGTGATATACCGCTTATCATATCTTCAACAATTCTATATCCATATTGCATTACTGCAGTTGTTACTTGAAGATTTGATGCACCCAGCATCAAAAATTCCAAGCAGTCTCTCCAGGTTTCTATACCACCCATTCCGGTTATCGGAACTTTACTTACAATAGGATCATGCATTAAGTCTGATATAAATCTGAGTGCAATAGGTTTTACCGCCGCTCCGGAATACCCTGATATTGCAGATTTTCCGTTGACAACTGGCATTCCTGTTCTTAAGTTTATATCAAGATTTGTAATAGATTTTACTGTATTGATTGCAGCTATTCCTTTTGCACCGCCTTCTATAGCAGCTCTTGCAGGAATCTCCATATTTCCAAGATTTGGTGTCATCTTTGCTATTATCGGCAATTTAGTACTTGAAGAAGCCACTTCACAATAATGTTTTACCAAATCAGGATTTTGTCCTACATCAGAACCCATAGTGGATGATGTCATCTGTGGACATGAGAAATTACACTCAATCATATCCGCTCCGGCCTTTTCAGACTCTTTTGCAAGTATTTCCCACTCATCATCACTTGCGCCCATTATACTTGAAACTATCACTTTATTCGGAAAGTCCTTCTTTAATTGCCTAATAAACTCAAAGTTTACTTCATTCGGCTTATCTGAAGTCATCTCCATATTCTTAAATCCGGTCCAAGGTGTTCCCTCTTTTGAGGCTATATCAAATCTTGGGGAACATTCATTTGGTATAAAAACACTTATTGTTTTATAAAAAATACCACCCCAACCGGCTCTCAGTGCCTTAGCACACATTTCATAATTACTGCCTACAGGTGAAGAAGATAGAAAAAAAGGATTCTCACAATCAACACCTAAAAAATTTATTGATAAATCTTTTTTCAAAGCCATATTAATCTCCTCACCTTATATAATCTAATATCTGGTAAGCCGCTTCTTTTCCTTCATGAACAGACTCTACCACTGTTATACCGACACCATGTAATGCGTCACCGCCGGTGAATACTCCATCACCTGCCATAAGTCCTTTATAATCCTCTACCTGGTCCTGACCTATAGCAAAGATAACCATATCTGCCTTAAGTGTCATCTCATTATCGTCCTTCATTCCCTTTGCAACAAGAGCCGTTACATGACCGTTTTCCCCACAGATCTTTTCAGGCGCAAATCCTGTATAAATAGGAATTCCCATCTCTCTTACAAAAGAAATCTCTTCAATATTTGCAGGTGCTTCTTCTATAGTTCTTCTATAGCAGATACATGTTTTCTCAGCACCCAATTGTCTTGCGGTTGTAGCACAATCCATCGCTACATCACCACCACCGATTACAATTACTCTCTCCGGAAGCTCTTTTGTCTCACCGGTTCTTGCTTTAAACAAGAAATCAATAGCCGATTCAACGCCCTTAAGCTCGCTTCCTTCTACTGCAACCTTCTTTGAATCCCAAAGTCCGACTCCGACAAATACGGCGTCATACTCACTCTTTAGCTTAGGAATATCTTCAAATTTTATTTCCTTATTAAATTCAAACTTTACTCCCAGCTCTTTTATAAGTTCTATATCAAAATCCACAACTCTGTCGGGAAGTCTTGTAGGTGTAATACCATATCTCAAAACTCCACCGGCCTTAGCCTGCTTTTCAAAAACAGTTGTATCCACTCCTGCAAGTGCAAGCTCTCTTGCGCAAGCAAGTGATGCAGGTCCGGCACCTATCAATACAACTTTTTTTCCGATTTTATTTCCCGCACTGACAAATTTTGCCGACATAGCCTGCTCTTCTTCAACCAGATATCTTTGTATTTTACCAATCTGAATCGGCTTATCTATTCCACATCTGCTACACTCTTCTTCACACATTCTGTCATAAGGACATACCCAAGCACATGAACCACCTAACGGATTATTTTCTCTTATTGTTTCCGCAGCACCTTTTATGTTCTTAAATCTCAGTGAGCGAATGAACTTAGCCGGATCTGTCCCTGCAGGACATCCCTTAGAACAAGGTGCATCTTCACATAGAAGACACCTGGATGCTTCCTCCATGGCAAGTCTGTAATTAAAGCCTTCCGACTTCTCCATGCCATATGCCAATTTTAAAATTTTGCTCATATTAAAACCCCTTACTTTTTGATTCTTAATCCTCTAAAAATTTAGCTATGACCCAGTCTTTTTTATCGGTCTTCTTGAAAAACTTTGCTAAAATAAATCTTCCCAGATAATCTGATGCGAGCCCAACGATATTTCCCAGGATAAAGCAAATAATAAGCATCTTCCAATTACCACCTGATGCAAATGCACTGAAGCCGCCCATAAATGTGCAAGTTGCAAATCTGGTCAAATCACAATGAGTGATATAAATGATAACTCCACTGAAAATTCCTGTTATCAATCCGTTAAACCATAGACTTCCATTTACATTTACACATAGCCAAATTATGGTACATCCTATAAAGATTCCCGCCATATTACTGCATAAAGATCTGATAAAACCGTTTTTACCACAACCGGCTGCATAATAAGATGTACATCCTGCAAAGCCTACCCAAGTTGCTATCAGCGGACCTGCAAACATAGCTGATATATATGTCCATAGACCACATACAATTATGTTTGATATGGTATTTGATATAATAAATCCCGCCATACTGTCCTCCTTTCCTACATATTTTATTTTAAAATGTTAAATAATTAACTATCACTTGTTTAAGAACTTATTTTATTTAATTATTATCTTAGAATATACAGCTATTGTATATTCAAGTTAAATTTTTCTGAATTTAATATATATTTTATCTGTATTTCATTTTTGTCTCCTATAAATTTATTACTCAAAGCATAAATTTACATATAATTAATTCAACAAAAAGCTACTATAAGTCTTCTTTTATGCATATTGCTATTTTTTGAAAGTAATCTTACACAATATCGAATTTATATTTTTGTTAGTTATGCCTATCACAAGTTTTTCTCAACGGATTTTTACATAACAAAAAAGTCTCCACCAGGTGGAGACTTTTAATAACACTACCATTATATTTTATATAATTTAATTTCTCGGTTTTACCGGAACTATTATTTTTACTATATGTTGCTCAGTATTTGGCAGATCTACAGGTGAAAGCATAAATCTTTCCGTTACAGGTCCATCCACCATCAGCTCATTTTCTTCAATCCATCTTTTCAAAGAAATATATGTATGCACTATATCGCTATAATCGCCTACATGAATTGCATTTGCGGCAAGAAAATTTCCGAATTTCTTTACTTCAGCATCCTTTGTATCGTTTTCCACTACAATAGAAAACTCTACTTCACAGTCTCTGTGAATAAATTGCCCAAACATTTCAGTATGATAAGACACAAGTATATCGCCTTGAATATTCAGATTTCTTTCTTTGGCAGACTCTATAATATCTATCCACTTTTCTAAACTGACTTTTTCATTCTTATACGACTGCATCATGGTAGTTTTGCCAAATACATATACTTCTCTTTGCTTTTCAAGCTTAAATGAACTTTCTACATTGTAGTTATTACTGTTTTCAAGTATTCTTTGCGCAGATTGAAGTTTATTCTTTAGTGTAGCGGCTTCTTCATACTTTTTATTCAGCTCAATAATTTCATCTTTTATGGAGTTTTGTTTTTTTGTCACTATAAGTTCTATCTTTTGAATATCATCTTCTTTTAATATATTCCTAACTTCTTCCAGAGAAAATCCCAAATATCTGAGTCTCTTTATTATAAAAAGCCGTACCATCTGGTCATGACTGTAATATCTGTAATTATTGTTTTCCTGTCTGATACTTGGAACCATTACATTTATTTTATCGTAATATCTTAAAGTCTTTATAGGAATATTACATATTTCCGATACTCTCCCAATAGAATAATATTTGTCTTTCAAGTCTACCCTCCAAAATGAAACAAAGATGTCTCTATTTTATTTCTCTTCCAGCTCTTTATATGTAGCTCTAAGCTCCTCACAGGATTTTGCAAACTTTGCTTTTTCCTCATCTGTAAGAGAGAATTCAAGTATTCTTTGGATTCCTGCACTGTTTATTACACATGGAACTCCAACAAATACATCGTTTTGTCCGTATTCACCACGAAGATTTGCAGATACTGTAAGAACCGAGTTCTCATCACCCAGTATAGCCTTTGTAATTCTTGTAAGGCTCATTCCTATACCGTAATAAGTAGCTCTCTTAGCTTCTATTATCTTATATGCAGCTGTTCTTACATCTTCTTCAATGCGGTCAAGCTCTTCTATATTCAGTTTGCCCTTTGATTCAACTATAAGATCTGTTATAGGCTTTGTAGAAAGCATTGCATTTGACCATGGAACAAACTCGGAATCGCCATGTTCACCTATAACATAGGCATGCACGCTTCTGGGATCTGCCTGTATATAAGATCCAAGCAGATATCTCAGTCTTGCAGAATCAAGTGCGGTTCCCGAACCTATTACTCTTCTCGGATTAAATCCTGAAAGCTTATATGTAATCTCTGTCATTATATCCACAGGGTTTGTTGCTACAAGAAAGATTCCGTTAAATCCGCTCTCTGTAATAGGATCTATAATGGATTTAAACACTTCCATATTTCTCTTTAAGAGATCTCTTCTGCTCTCTCCCGGTGCCTGAGCCACACCTGCACATATTACGACAATGTCCGCACTTGTGCAGTCACTGTAATCTCCTGCCCAGATCCTCATATGTGAACCTGAAAAAGCCAGACCATGGTTTAAATCCATAGCTTCACCCTCGGCTCTTAATTTATTTACATCTATAAGAACCAGCTCGTCCACAACATTTTGATTTAACATAGCATATGCGTAGCTCATGCCGACCATACCGCATCCTACAAGAACAACTTTTCTCTTATCACTTTTCATATATTGCTCCTTTCGCAATCCTCTGTCTGACTATCTCATAAGCCAATACACCACAGGCAACGGATGCATTGAGTGAATCAATATCACCGTTCATAGGTATAGAAGCTATGAAATCGCAATTTTTCTTGACGCTTTCACTTACTCCGTCTCCCTCATTACCTATTACAAGTCCGATACTTCCTGTCAAATCAATATTATACATCCTTTCTCCGCCCATGTCTGCACAAACAAACCACATTCCTGCATCTTTCAGTTCCTGCATTGTTTTATTTATATTGGTGACTTTGGCAACAGGTGTATAATTTATAGCTCCTGCTGAAGCTCTTGCCACTACGGCAGTAAGACCTACAGCTCTGTGTTTAGGTATAATCACTCCATGAGCACCGCTGAGATTGGCTGTTCTTATAATTGCACCGAGATTATGAGGATCCTCTATGCCGTCTAAAATAAATACAAAAGGCGGCTCATTTTTTTGTCTTGCCTTTTCCAGTATATCCTCAACGCTTGCATATTCATATGCAGCAACTATGGCAATAACTCCCTGATGCTTTCCGGTCTCGCTCATTGTGTCAAGTCTGTCCTTACTTACAAAATTTACATATGTACCGTGCTTTTTGGCTTCTCTTAATATTGTAGAAACTGTATAGTCCTTCAAACCGTCCTGCAAATATAATTTATCAACAGTTTTACCGCTTCTGAAAGCCTCTATTACCACATTTCTGCCTTCTATGGCATTTTCATTCATATATTCTTTACTCCAATATCATTATTTTCCAAGAATCTGTCAAGACCGGTTTTGACAAGTTCTAGCGCTCTGTCAAACTGATTGTCCAGATATAAAAAACCTATAAGACTTTCAAATCCGGTAGCATATTTATAATCAGTCATACTGGCATTCTTTGCCATGGTATGCGGAGAAGAGTTCCTGCCCCTTTTAAATATGGTGAACTCTTCCTCACTTAACTCATCCTTTATAAGTTTTATAATTTGTGCCTGTGCTCCGGCTTTTACAAGAGAAGTGGCATCCTTATTAAGTTTATTTACCGGGCGGTTTCCGCCTGATACCAGAATACTTCTTATTATAAGCTCATATACAGCATCACCTATATAAGCCAATACCAATGGAGAAAACTCTTTTGCATCCCTTTTTTCTATATTAAAAGGTTTCAGAAGATAATCTAAGATCTCTTCCATTTAACTCCCTCTCTTGTATCTTCAAGTACAATACCTCTCTCAAGGAGATCGTTTCTGATCTTATCAGCAAGTGCAAAATCCTTATTCTTTCTGGCCTGAGTTCTCTGCTCTATCAGATCCTCTATTTCACTGTCAAGAATTTCGGTCTTTCTTTCTGTAATAATTCCAAGTACATCACAAAGCGGCTCAATTATATTTAAAAGTCCGTTTGCATACTCCGTTGTGCTGTTTTCATTTAATGAAGTGTTTGAAAGCTTTATAAGCTCAAATATAGCACTTATCGCGTCAGCTGTATTGAAATCATCGTCCATCGCGGCTACAAACTTATCCTTTAATACCTTTGCCATCTCAAGATTTGAGAGCTCGGCATCTGTAATCGGTGAAGAATTATTCTTCTTTTGAACATCCTTTAAATTCTCAACTCCTGTAAGAATTCTCTCCAAGCTGTTCTTTGAAGCTTCCATAAGCTCCGCCGAGAAATTAAGAGGACTTCTGTAGTGTGCGGAGAGCATAAAAAATCTTAATACCTGAAGGTCGTACTTCTCACTGATATCTCTTACTGTAAAGAAATTACCTAAAGATTTACTCATCTTCTTATTGTCAATATTTAAGAACGCATTGTGCATCCAATAATTTGCAAAGCTCTTTCCGCTTGCCGACTCCGACTGAGCTATCTCGTTTTCATGATGTGGGAAGATAAGGTCTTCTCCGCCGCCATGGATATCTATCTGATCGCCAAGATATTTTTTACTCATTACGGAACATTCTATATGCCATCCCGGTCTTCCCTTTGACCATGGTGAATCCCAGTAAGGCTCTCCGTCTTTTTTAGGTTTCCAAAGCACAAAGTCATTGCTGTCTTCCTTTCCGTCCTCACCCGTTACCTTAATCTCTCTGAATCCGGACTGAAGTTCATCAATATTCTTATGTGACAGCTTACCATATCCGTCAAAGCTTTTTACTCTGAAATATACCGTACCGTCCTTTGCCACATATGCATGGCCGTTTTCGATAAGAGTTGATATCATCTCCTCCATACCGCCTATCTCTTCTGTTGCCAGAGGATTTTTTGTTGCGGGAAGCACATTCATTGCCTCCATATCTTTCTTACATTCATTTATATATCTTGTGGAAATTACAGAGGCATCAACACCCTCTTCTATCGCCTTATTGATTATCTTATCATCAACATCCGTAAAGTTTGAAACATAGTTTACATCATATCCTCTGTATTCAAAATATCTTCTTACCGTATCAAAGAAAATCATAGGTCTGGCATTTCCGATATGTATCAAATTGTAGACCGTAGGTCCGCAGACATACATTCTTACTTTTCCCTCTTCAATAGGCACAAACTCTTCTTTCCTTTTAGAAAGTGTATTAAAAATCTTCATAAAATTCCTTTTATCCTTTACTTGGGCATCCGTTGCAGGCAGTGCAATCCTTTGAATCTGTAGATACATAAAAAGCATCTCTTACCGAATTCAACAGACAGACACTGTGCGCAGATATACCGCTTTCATTTCCTGTAAAGCCAAGCCCCTCTTCAGTGGTCGCCTTTATATTCAATTGGCTCGGTGATATACTCAGCGTATCACATATCACTTCCTTCATCCTATCAATGTGAGGAGCAATTTTAGGCTTTTGCGCAATAACAGTCGCATCTATATTTTCTATTATATATGCATTCTCGTCAAGTATATTAGCAACTTTTTTCAAAAGCACAACACTGCTTACATCCTTATATTCCGCTTTTGTATCTGGAAAATGTTTTCCTATATCTCCAAGTCCTGCAGCTCCAAGTAAAGAGTCCATTATCGCATGTAAAAGTACATCCGCATCCGAATGCCCGAGAAGTCCCAGAGTATGCTCTATCTCCACTCCTCCTATTATAAGCTTTCTGCCTTCTACAAGTCTGTGAACATCATATCCATGTCCTATTCTCATAATTACCTTTCCGTCTCTTCTATATGGAAAAACAGGCAAGTCAAAGACCTGCCTGTATGTTAAACAACTACCGGTCAAGCCGGCTTATTTTAAACCATTTATGATATATCATAAATATGCTTAAGCTATTTTTTCGATTCCCTTCATATGTTCATCTAAAAAAGCTTCCAATTCTTCGTTCTCGCCTGAATATCTGACTGTCAAAACATGTCTAAGATCCATGCTCAGCACTCCTATAATAGATTTTGCGTCAATCATAATACTGTTATCATATAAATCCACATCAAAATCACACTCGGTAGCAACTTTAACAAAGTTCTTAGCGTCTTCAACCGACAGAAGGCGGATTTTTCTTTCTTTCATATCTATACCTCATTTTATAACATCGTATTTTGCACAATACAAAATACATTGCATTATTTAACCACCAAATATAGGCATTTGTCAAGTATGATATGTTACAAATAGAAAAATTATTTATTATTTTTCACCAAGGCCTGACTCTATAGCCTCTACCAAAGTCTTCATTGCTTCCTCTTCGTCATCACCTTCAACTATCAGATTTACCTCTGTACCTGACTTGATACCTGCAGCCATAACATTAAGCACGCTCTTTGCAACTATCTTCTTCTCACCGTACTCAATTATTATATCTGATTTAAACTTCATTGCTGTCTGTGACAGAACTCCTGCCGGACGTAGGTGCAAACCTGAAGGATTCTTGATAGTAATTTTTCTACTTAACATAATAATCTTCCTTTCATATTTCAAGATCTTTTGATCATTGATATAAACATTACCTATTAATTATAAATCAAAGTATACCAATCGTCAAACGATATTCTCTCTTGCCTTGGCTCTTTATATTCTCTCTTGCCTTGGCTCTTTCAATCGACTCTCGTTTTGAAAATGAGCATCCACAATAATCCTGCCTGTAAAGCTCATGTTCCTTAGACAAATCCACAGATCTCTTATATCCGTTTTTCTTCTTAAAATCGCTCGGCAAATACTTTACATTATATTCTTTAGCCACCTCTTCGCCTATTTCACAAAGTTTTTCGGCATTCTTCATAGGTGAAATGGTAAGAGAAGTTGTAAAATAGTCAAAACCGTAATCTGATGCCGCTTTTGCAGCCTCATGCAGTCTTAGCTCAAAGCAGATATCACATCTTTTTCCGCCCTCTTTTTCATTTTCATAGCCCTTTATTCCGCTGTGAAAAATGCTCGGATCATAATCTCCTTCGATGAATTTTACCTCTGAAGTAAAATCCATCTCTTCTATCAGTCTCTTTGCTTCTTCCACCCTGAGCTTATATTCCTTGGTATCATCAATATTCGGATTGTAAAAAAACACAGTCAAATCAAAATGTTTTTCCAAATATTCCATACAATATGATGAACACGGTCCGCAGCAGGCATGAAGAAGAAGCCTTGGGCGATTGCCCAAAGCTTCCTCTTTCTTTATAATATCTTCCAATTCTTTTTGTAAATTTCTCTTCATCACGCCAAAAAGTCCCTGATTCTCTTTGATCTGACAGGATTTCTGAGTTTTCTCAAAGCCTTAGCTTCAATCTGTCTTATTCTCTCTCTTGTTACCTTGAACTCTTTTCCTACTTCCTCCAAGGTTCTCGGATGTCCATCCTCAAGACCGAATCTAAGCACAATAACCTGTCTTTCTCTTTCTTTCAAGTCTCCAAGCAATGTATCGATATGCTCTCTGAGCATTACCGATTCAACATTTCCCTCAGGTGTCAAAACATTTGCATCTGCAACAAAATCTCCAAGGTTTGAATCATCTTCCTCACCTATAGGAGTCTCCAAAGATGCCGGCTCTCTTGCAATCTGCATTATTTCCATGACCTTTTCTTCAGTCATATCAAGTGCATTTGCAAGTTCTGTAACACTTGGCTCATAACCCAGTTCCAAAGTAAGTTTTCTTTGCATTTTGCTCATCTTGTTTATGGTCTCTACCATATGTACCGGAACTCTTATGGTTCTTGCCTGATCTGCAAGTGCTCTTGTTACAGACTGTCTGATCCACCATGTAGCATATGTTGAAAGCTTAAAGCCCTTTGTGTAGTCAAACTTCTCTACACCTTTTATAAGGCCTAAATTACCCTCCTGTACCAAGTCAAGGAAACTCATTCCTCTTCCTGTATATCTCTTTGCAATACTTACAACCAAACGAAGGTTAGCTTCTATAAGACGCTGCTTTGCGTATTCATCGCCATCCTGTTTTCTTTTCGCCAATTCAAGCTCTTCATTTGCTGTCAAGAGAGGTACAGTACCTATTTCTTTAAGATACATTCTTACAGGGTCCTCAGTACCTACACCTTCAAGCAGGTCAATCGCACTGAGATCTATGTCCTCTTCAGAGTCCTTGTCAAACTCATCATCATCGTCTAAGAGTAGTGAGTCATCATCTACAATACTGTCTATATTATCAATATTGTCAATATCAATATTAATATCATCCGAGATGTTTTCATTGATCTCAATACCCTTGTTCTCAAGGTAAGAATAAATCTGCTCTACGCTGTCGGCATTCAGCTCCGTACCCGCAAAAAAATCATTTATCTCACCTATATTAAGTTTCATGTCAGAAGCCATGCCCTTATTTACAAGTTCCTCCAGTTTCTGTAAGAACTCCTGCGGTGACATCTTTTTCTTATTTGCACTTTCACTGCCTTTTGATGCCTTACTTCCTGTAGTATTTCGGTTTTCTTTAGCCACTAAGATCATCCCTTCACAAATAGATGCCGATAATTGACATATCTATTTTTATTTTATCTGCAAACAATCTGAAATAAATGCACGTTCTTAAAATGAATATAAGTAGCCATTGTATTTACTTCTATCATTTGCATTGACATTATAATGCTTTTAATATATTTTTTCAAGCGGATATTTATACAGTAAAATTGAAAATAATATCAAAAGAGCCTGTAAATTACTTTGTCGAGTATAATACAAGCTCTTTACCGAATTTTCATATAATAATTATCTGGTCGGTCTTGACAGATAAAATCTTCTGTCATCTTCTTTCTTATTTAAAGTAGTAACGGTATCCTCCAAGATTGCACTCTTAAAAACAGGATCGATATTTATGTACTCACTGTATATAAGGTCAAGTACAAGTAACATCGGAAACTGTGGAGAAATAAGATTTCCGTTCTCCAGATATTCAAGTGAAGCCACCAATACAACCTCATCACAGAATTCATGTAAATGAGGGTTGTCCGCCGCTGTGAAAAATACGGTCTTCTTGCCTCGGTCATGTGCATGCTTTAAAAGGAAAATAATATCCTCAGTCTTACCGCTTATACTGAATGCGACCACTGTATCTCCGTCTTTTAAAAATACCGACTGCATTCTTATTCTGTCTGAATCCGTAAGAGAGTCTATATCAAGTCCCACTCTCACAAAACGGCTCTCCATTTCACTTGCCGCATATCCTGAACTTCCCTTACCTACAGCTATGACCTTCTTTGAATTTACAAGCATCTTCACTATTCTTTGTACCTGATCGTTGTCAAGCAGTGAATATGCCTTATTCAAAAGATCCTGATATGTATTAAATACATTTTGTGTAGTGCTGTTACCGTTCGGCTTTTTCACTCTTGCACTGTCCAGGTAGGCAAATATAAATTCTCTGAAACCTACAAAGCCGCACTTTTTTGCAAATCTTGAAATAGATGCCTGTGATACATAGAGCTGTTCAGCCACATTCTGGATATTTATATCCATATTTGCATCACATTGTAAAAAATAATCCGCTATCTTTTTTTCAGTATTTGTAAAAAGCGTATATTTTGATTCTATTATCGGAATCACTGATTTTTCGTATATCATTTTCCCCTCTTTCCGCTACTTACTAACCCTTTACAGCACCCAGAGTAATACCTTTTGTAAAGTATTTTTGAAGTGCAATAAACACTATCAGTATAGGTGCTGCGGCCAGTGTAGCTCCCGCCATTATAAGTCCGAAATCTGTCGAGTTTTCTGCTTGTAGTTTAGCAATTCCGAGAGAAATTGTCAAATTAGAAGTAGAACTTAGCATAATAAGTTGCATGAAATAATCATTCCAGCTGTTAATAAATGTGAATATTGCCAAAGCACCTACTCCCGGCTTTACCATCTGGAAAACTATATCGGTAAATGTTTTAAATTCACTTGCGCCGTCAATTCTTGCAGCTTCAAGCATTTCTGTAGGTATACCCTCGGAGAACTGCTTCATAAGGAATACACCGAAAGGCCATCCTACGGTAGGAAGTATAACCGCCCATATAGTGTTATAAAGCTTAAGTGCGGACATTTCTCTGATAAGAGGTATCAGAATAACCTGCTTAGGCAATGCCATAGCACATACTATAAGTGTAAAAAGTATAATTCTTCCGTGAAATCTCTTTTTTGCAAGCGCATATCCCGCCATAGATGCTGTAAGGCATGTAAATACCATGGCCATAACCGCCATAAATACCGTATTTATCATCCATCTTACTGCCGCAGGCGCCATAGGCCCCTTTATGAATCCCAATTCAAATATAGGTGCCGTCTGTCTTGAGAACAGCTTTTTAAAGTTATCAAGTACAAGCTCCTTAGGTATCCAATCAGGTACCGGTGAATTTATTGAAACAGGTGTTTTAAATGCGCCTGTAACTATCCAATACAGTGGAAAAACAAAGCAAAATGCCAAAGCTATCAGTACAATTATCGATACAACAGTATACAGTTTTTTTAGTGTATTTGAAGTTTTCATATTATCTCTCCTTTGCCACTCTAAACTGAATTGCAGACAATACCGCTATAAATATTGCAAGTACCACGCCCATTGCATTTCCGTATCCGTATCTGAACATCTTAAATGCCATATAATAGATATAATACATTACAGTATCTGTTGAATGATTCGGTCCGCCTGATGTTAAAAGCTGTATAAGAGCGAAACACTGGAAACTGTTAATAGTTGTTATAACAAGAATATATAATGTTGTAGGCATAATCTGCGGCCATTTGATTTTCCAGAATAATTGCAACTCATTTGCTCCGTCCACCTGTGCGGCCTCAACCAATGAATTATCCACATTTCCAAGTGCGGATACATATAATACTATAGGCTGACCTACAGATGTGGTAAGCAGGATAAGTATGATACATGCCAGAGCAAATCTCTCGTCTCCAAGCCAGTTGATATTTGTTTTTAAAACACCTGTACCTTTTCCGATATAATTGAAGATACCGTAATAATTATTGTACATCCACTTCCAAACCACTGTAACGGCTACCGAACCGGTGACTACAGGGAGATAAAAGATACATCTGAAAACTGAAAGCACTTTATCATTTAGATTGTATATTACGGATGAAACCCACAATGAAAATATACAAACCACAGGAACTGAAACGATAACAATAACAAAGGTATTTTTAAGTGCCTTTAGAAAAATTCCGTCTTGAAACAGTTCTATATAATTTCCAAATCCGATAAATACATCCTTAGCATCCTTGCCCATCGTAGAATCAAAGAAGCTGGTATATATACATATAATCATCGGTATTATTACAAAACCGATAAAGAATACAAGGCTTGGTAATAAAAACATATAAGCTGAAGCGGTTTCTCTTCTTACCAATTCCTTTGACCTGGTTGTATAAACACCCTTTGCCATGTTTCCCCTTTCTAAAAAATGTTGCTAAAGAAACTCTCTAGCAACATTTTATAACATGTTAGATCACCTAACTATTTTTTAAAGATCAGTATTTTACTACTGTTATTATTGAGCTGCTGCCGCGTTTGCGTTAGTTGTAAATGTTGCGACCTCTGTTGCCACATCGCCGCCTGCACCTATTCTCTGAAGCATGTTCCACCACTCTGTACGAGCTGTAGTCCATCCCTTTGTTACCTGATAGTAGTCACCCATCGAAGGCATGAACTTCTCTTCGAAAAGCTTCATTGCATCAGCTGTCTCTGTTCCCTCATATACACCTGTTACAGAAGGTCTTACAGGGAAGAATCCTGAAGCCTTAACGCTTTCCTTAACCTGTGCCTCATCATTACATACGAAGTCGATAAATGTCTTTGCAGCTTCAATCTTACCTGCATCTCCGTTGTCAAAGATTCCATATCCCCAGATACCGCCGCAAAGCTCTGTAACGCCGTCATCACTTGGGAATAACATAGGTATAATCTCATCACCTGCATTTGTCTTTCCTGCAGGACCGTTATCTGAATTTGTCTGCTGTGATGCATTCCAGCAAAGTGACATTGCCAAAGTACCGTTTCTGAAAAGTGTAATCTCATCACCACCTGCTATAGACGGATCGAAGTTTAAACCTGCCTGATCGACAATTGCCTGTAAAGCTTTCTTGTTCTCTTCAGAATCAACTGTATACTTTGTATGATCCTTATCTGTAAATGTACCTGAGTAAAGATTGTTTACCAAAGCTCTTGTTCCCTGATCTCCACCCTGTGAAACACAGTAGATAGCACCTACATTTTGCTGTCCTGAATCATATACCGCCTGAACAGCCTTAAGGAAGTTGTCTGTTGTCCATGTATGTGTATCCAAATCAAGATACTGTAATGCATCAGCCTTTTCAAACATTGTCTTGTTTACAGCCATACAATGTGCAACCATGAATGCAGGATACTCATAAAACTCACCTGTAGGACTCTTACATGCAGCCTTTACAGGATCATAAATATCTGATGCCGCATCCTTCTCAAACATATCCTTTAAATCAACCATGAGTCCCTTTGCACCCCAGTTTGCTACAAGTCTCTCAGGTCCTTCAAGTACGATATCCGGCGCCTGCTTTCCTTCTATAGCTGTGTTAATCTGGTCATCACCGTTTTGATAGTCAAGATACTCTACAGTTACCTTAATGTTTGGATACTTCTCATTGAATTTTTTGATAATTCCGTCAACTGTTGCAGAGTCTCCCCATTTACCTACAGGATATGTCCAAAGTGATACTTCGGCAGCATCTCCTGAAGCTTCACTTGCTCCCTCCTGCTTTGTATCCACCTTTGAATCAGCCGCTGCACTTGTTTGATCCGCCGCTTTTCCTCCGCCACATGCCGCGAGCATACCTGCTGCTGTAACTGTCAAACCTGTTAACAATAATTTCTTCATATTTCCTCCTTAATGAGTCTTACACTCAAGATTATTCCTTTACACAACCTGTTCAAGCGCCTTTGAAAATTCTTTTGTTATAAGTTGCGGTCTGGTAATAATTGAACCTACCACTACGCTGAACGCTCCAAGTTCTATTACTCTCCTACATTTCTCAGGTGTATTGATATTACCCTCAGCTATCACTTTATGCTTTACTTTAGCGAGGATATTTCTCAATATCTCAAAATCGTTCTCCTCAATCCTTAGCCCTTCACTCTCCTTTGTATATCCGACCATAGTAGTACCGATGAAGTCAAAACCTAATTCATCCGCAAAGATTGCTTCCTCCTCTGTAGAACAATCCGCCATAAACAGCTTATCAGGATACTTTGCTCTAACTTCTCCAAAGAACTCCTTTAAGCTTTTTTTATTCGGTCTGAGTCTGTTTGTCGCATCCAGTGCTATTATATCAACCCCCGCTTCTACCAAAGCATCTACCTCGTCCATTGTAGGTGTGATATAAATCTCACTGTCATCATAATCTTTTTTAATGATTCCGATTATCGGCAAATCCACCTGTTTTTGTATCTCTTTGATATCCACAACAGTATTTGCTCTGATGCCGCAAGCTCCGCCCATCTTTGCTGCGAGAGCCATTCTCCCCATAATGAAGTCTGAATGTAACGGTTCATTTTCCAGTGCCTGGCATGAAACGATCAGTTTCCCTTTTAGGTTTTTGATTCTGTCATTCATTTTTACTACCTCCATCTGAAAGTATCTTACCATTTCTGAAAATAAATTTCAATACTCCTGTTGCATTCTGTTTCTACTTTCCCGTGCTTGCCAAGCTGTTATTAAAAGTAAACATTTTGAATTGTATTTATTTGTGCACAAAGTACTAATATACATATTTATCCCACACTTTCAGGATTGAAAATTAAAGCCCCTTTCATGTCACTAAAAAAGAGATACGGGTCTCCCCATATCTCTTCATTTATTAAAAACTATTCAAGGCAGTGAAAATATCGGTAAAACCTAGAGTAATATATACTTTAATATAAACAATAATGAAAGTATATACATAAGCGGTGTAACCTTCTTTGTTCTTCCTGTAAAGGCATTGATAATTACATAAGATATAATTCCCATTGAAATACCCTCTGAAATACTGTAGAAGAGAGGCATTGCAACTATACAGATATAGCAAGGGATAGCCTCTGTCAAATCTGAGAAATCAATATGTACAACATTTGAGAACATATAGAATCCTACCACTATAAGTGCCGGTGCCGTTGCAAAAGAAGGTATTGCAAGGAATATAGGTGACAATAACAATGAAGCCGCAAAAAGAACTGCTGTTGTCATTGCTGTAAGACCTGTTCTTCCACCCTCAGAAACACCTGAAGCAGACTCAACGAATGTTGTAACTGTTGTTGTACCAAGCACTGCACCTGCTGTAGTAGCTACAGCATCCGCAAGTAAAGCACCCTTTATATTTGGAAGCTTACCGTCTTTGTCAAGCATTCCGGCCTTTGTAGATACACCTATCAATGTACCGATAGTATCAAACATATCTACGAATAAGAATGCGAACATAACTACTACAAACTCCAATGTTGCAATCTTGTGGAACTCAAGCTTGAATAAAACCGGTCCAATACTCGGTATGCTTAATCCGTTTGAAAAATCAGGCAATACACTGTAAAAACCGAGGGCAGGGTTTGGAACATACAAACCTGTAACCTGAGCGATTATACCGAGAACCCATGTTGCCAATATACCAAGTAAGATATTTCCCTTTACTTCTTTTACAACAAGGAATGCTGTAATAAGAACACCGATGATAGCGATGATAACTGTAATACCTGCATCATTTCCTGTAGCCAATACACCTTCAACGCCATGTACCTTGTTGTATCCTCCAAGTGAGAATAATTCTACAAGTGTAGCACCGCCTATAACGATCTTGGCATTTTGAAGTCCGATAAATGCAATAAAAAGTCCGATACCCACACTTACAGCTGATTTTAAGTTTCTTGGAACCGCATTAAAGATAGCCTCACGCACATTTGTAACTGAGAGTGCTATAAATATAATACCTTCTACAAATACCGCTGTAAGAGCTGTCTGCCATGTATATCCCATACCTAAAACTACTGTATAAGCAAAATATGCATTAAGTCCCATACCCGGTGCAAGTGCAAAAGGATAGTTTGCAAACAATGCCATAAGTGCGGTACCTAAAAATGAAGCAATTGCGGTTGCTGTAAATACGGCACCTCTGTCCATACCTGCAGCACTTAAGATGTTAGGATTAACCGCCAGTATATATGCCATTGTCATAAATGTTGTTATACCGGCAATAATCTCGGTTTTTACATCGGTTCCGTTTTCTTTCAGTTTAAAAAACTTTTCCATATATAGTCTCCTTTTTTTATTATACTCCGGTGATACTCGGCCCGGAGTTTTAGTTTCCTTATAAGTCAAATTTAATTCAAGATATTTAAGTCTATATATCACTGCCATTCAATATATTTTAAAAATCTAATCCGCCTCAATGTCTATGAACCTATTCTCAAAAATATCGAATAATCCTCGGGCAGTGAGTTTCAACTCGGGAATAACAATAAGTGACATAAATGTGAGTGACATAACAGGCTCAAGGCTTTCGTTAACCCCTAATTCAACTACAGCCTTTTTGTGAAGACTTAAAAGTTTCTTTGAAACCTCTTCACCGCTTAAATCACTCATAAGTCCCGCTACAGGTAAAGACAGGCTTTCAATCACCTTTCCGTCCTTTACCAGCGCAAAACCTCCACCGTTTTGTTTTACATTCTCAATAGCAAGATTCATCTCATCATCATTTACACCTACACAGATGATATTATGTGAATCATGTGCTACAGATGCCGCTATGGCACCGCTTTGTATGCCATAACCTTTTATTATTCCTAGTCCGACTTTTCCGGTATTGTGATGCCTCTCTATAACCGCACATTTGCAGGCATCTATATTTTTATCAAAGACAAAAAGTCCGTTTTCATCTCTTTTTATCTTTATCTTTGTTTTCTTTGAAAGCACTCCTCCGGCAATCATTTCGATTGCATAAACCTCATCGGATTTCAGCCACATTTGTAGCATTTCCTTTTTGAAGTTATCCAGATGTACAGTGTTTGATACATCTGTAAAATCATGCTTTTTTAACTCCTTGAGATACTCTCCGTCTCTTGCCGCTTCCTCACCGAGAATGTATACCGATGATACTTTGAAATCTTTCAAATCTTCAAAAATCACAAGATCCGCTCTCTTTCCCGGTACTATCATTCCCCTGTCTTTGAGTCCATAGCAATCACTTACATTCACAGTAGCCATTGCCAAAGCCATAACAGGTGAGATTCCGGCATTTACCAAAGTTTTCAGATGATATTCAAGATGTCCGTCCTCAAATATAGTCTTCGGTTGTCTGTCATCCGAACATAATAAGCATCTTCTGAAATTAAACTCATTTATACCCGGTATAAGTGCACTAAGATTGTGACAGGCTGATCCCTGTCTTAGCTGTACATAGATGCCTCTTTCAAGTCTGTCTTCCATCTCTTCGAGTGTGGAGCACTCATGATCCGTGTCAATTCCTGCACAGGCATATGCATTCAGTGCCTTACCGCATAGATTCGGACTGTGTCCGTCTACAATTTTCCCGTGATTCTTTGCTAAAACAAGTTTATCAAGTGCAATATCATCATTTTCAATGATTGCATTGTAGTCCATAAACTCGCCGAGTCCCGGAACATCTTTTGACACTATATCATCTGCCATATCTTCAGCCGATATCACATATCCCGCATCCTCCATCTTTGTTGCAGGTACACAGGACGGCATCATATATTTAACTGAAAGGCAGGTATTTTTTGCAGCCTCCTGCATATAGTGAAAGCCCTTTATCCCACATACATTCACTATTTCATGAGGGTCCGCTATGACAGTGGTAGTACCGTGAGGTACCACCATTCTGCCGAATTCTTCAGGTGTACAGTATGATGACTCTATATGAATATGTGCATCCATAAGACCCGGTGAGATATATTTCCCTTCTATATCCACCTCAACTTCACCATCATATTCTCCAAATCCTGCAATATAACCTTCCGCTACAGCAAGGTCCGCTTTAAATATTTTTCCGCTGCAGACATCCGCTATAGAGCCGTTTTTTAGTACAAGATCAGCTTTTTTCTTCCCATTTGCCACATCAATCAGTCGCTTTAAACTATCTTTGTTCATACTCCCTCCAAAAGTCAAGCTCCTATCGATCAGTCAACGCCAAGTCTCTTTTTCATTGTCTTTTCAACTGCAACAAGGATATTCTCATATCCTGTACATCTGCAAAGATGTCCTGAGAGCAACTTTCTGAGTTCTTCTTTTGAATAGAGTTTTCCGCTGTTAAGAATCTCTGTAGCCGACATTACAAATCCCGGTGTACAAAAACCGCACTGGATAGCAGCCTCATCTATAAATGCCTGCTGCAAATCCGATATCTCACCGTTTGGTCCCATAAGACCTTCCAATGTAAGAATATCCTTGCCCTCAGCCCAAACTGCCAAGTAGATACATGAGTTGAATGCCTCTCCGTTTATAAGAACATTACATGCTCCGCACTCTCCTACTTCGCATCCTTTTTTTACGGAAGTAAGTCTGTAGTCATTTCTGAGCATATCTGTAAGTGAACTTCTTACATCTACCATTTTTTCACATTTCTTGCCGTTTATGGTACAACTGACTAATTTATAACTCTGTCCTGTCATCGACCTTACCTCCTGCCTGCTTTACAGCCTTTTCACAAGCTTTTCTTGCCATAACAACACCGATATGACATCTGAAAGCTTTACTTGCTCTCCATGAATCACGAGGATTGATATCTTCCAAAACTTTCTGCGCAAAAGCCTCTATATTCTCCTCATTAACTTCTTTTCCTCTTATAAAGTTTTCCGCTGAAGGAACTCTCATAGGAATAGGGCCTGCTACACCGTAAGCTATTCTTACATCCTCAAAGCTCTTTTTATCCTCTGAGAGTTTTACATTTACCGAACATCCTGTAGTAGCGATATCCATAGCCTCTCTCATGGCATACTTTATATAATGACCTTTATAACCTTCATAAGCCTTCTTCGGGATAATGATTGCTGTCTGTATCTCTCCCTCTTTTAAATCCACTGTACCGGCCTTTATATAGAATTCATTTATAGGTACTAATCTTCTGTAGCCTTCTCCGGCTATCTCAACCTGTGCATCCCATGCAAAAAGTGTAGATGCGGAGTCGGCTGATGTAACACCGTTACATGTATTTCCGCCGATAGTTCCTATATTTCTGATCTGCGGTCCACCTATCTGATCCACAGCTTCACCAAGTACATTGATGTATTTTTGTATAATAGGATTCTTTGTAATATGTGAGAAGCTTGTCAAAGATCCTATTCTTATATTTTCATCGGCATCAAGGCAGATTCCTCTAAGCTCATCAAGCATATAGATACTTACAAGCTCCTTACCCGCTCTCTTACCTTCTCTTATCTGTACCAAAACATCACTTCCGCCGGCAATAACCTGTGAGCCCGGATGTTCTTTTAAAAGTCTGCAAGCATCATCTACGCTTGTCGCCTCGTATAAAGCTTTTATATCGTACATTTCTTCCTCCTACTTAAGTAAACCTGCTTTATCAAAATATTCATACAGTTTTTCCGGACGTAAAGGTAATTCATTAACACCTACACCTGTAGCATTCATAATAGCATTTCTTATAGCCGGTGCCACAGGACAAACCGGTGGCTCACCCAATGATTTTGTACCAAAAGGTGATGTAGGCTCAGGATTCTCAACAAATGCCGTCTCAAGATGCGGATGATCCATACATGTAGATAATTTATAATCGAGTAAGTTGTCATTGAGCACTTTTCCTGTCTTCTTATCTAGAAGCTGTACCTCCGAGAGCGCATATCCTATACCCATACTCATACCGCCCTCAACCTGTGCCTTTGCAAGTGCAGGGTTGATAAGCTTACCGCAGTCATGTACATTTATAATCTTTGTGAGCTTTGCTTTACACATATCTATATCAACTTCAACTTCCGCAAAACAGCATCCGAATGAATATGCATTTGACTTAATCTGTGCTGTAGACTCCGCTGTAATATGTCTGCTGTCGCTGAGAGAATAAAGTGCTTCCGTTGCCAAATCACTCAATGAAATAAGCTCTCTGTTGTCTGTAGTTCTTATTATCATAGAATTCTTGATATCTGTAATTGAAGGCGGCATATTTGTCAAAATATAAGCATAGTCAAGAATCTTCTGCTTCAAAAGTCCTGCAGTCTTTGCAATGGAGAAACCGCCTACATAGGTCTGTCTTGAAGCGTATGAACCTGTACCGAAAGGTGTAATATCGGTATCCTGGTTTGAAACAACATGCACTTCATCAGCTCTGATTCCAAGAACTTCTGCAGCCATCTGTGAGAATGCCGTATCCGCTCCCTGACCGATTTCAGTCTCACCAAGCTGTAATGTTACGGAACCGTCCTGATTGAGTACCATTCTTGATGATGATGACTCAAGTGATATAGGCCAAACTGCGGTATTGTACCAGAATGTTGCCATTCCTATACCTTTTCTTACTCTGCCTGTCTGTTTTGCAAGCTCTTTGACTCTGTTGTCATAGTCCATATAAGCTTTGCCTTTTTCGATACATTGTCTGAATGTATCATAGTAGTTTTCATTCTTTGAAAAAGCGTCCTTATATCCCTGTGGCATAAGGTTCTTAAGTCTGAAGTCGATAGGTGGAATACCCATTATCTTCGCAACATCTTCCGTATGAGACTCTACCGCAAACATAGCCTGCGGAATTCCGTATCCTCTCATGGCTCCGGCTACAGGTCTGTTTGTAAATACCGTATATGCATCTCCTTCAACATTATCACATGGATAAAGCTGTGGGAAAGCACCGAGTCCCTTAGCTGCAATTGAATGTCCGTGTGAAGCATATGCACCCTGATTTGAGAATGCTTCTATCTTTCTTGCGGCATATGTACCGTCTTTTCTTACATGTGAAATTATATGGAACTTTATACCATGTCTTGTTCTGTTTGCAAAGAAAGTTTCCTCTCTGCTGCAGTCAAGCTTTACAAGATGTCCGCCTACCTGTAATGAAAGGAATGCACAAAGCGGCTCATAAAGTATATCCTGCTTATTTCCGAATCCACCGCCGATATAAGGCTTGATAACTCTTACATCTCCCCACGGAATTCCTAGAGCCTGACCTACGACTCTTCTTGCAATATGAGGAATCTGTGTGGAAGCAACTACGGTAATTCTTTTGCCTTCAGCATAAGCATAGCATATAAAGTTCTCAATATGGCAATGCTGTACAGGTTCTGTAGTATACCATCTGTCAACTACCGTAAGACCCTCTTCTTTGATTGCCTCTGCATAATTACCTCTGCTAAGACTTGTGTGCTTTAAAATATTGTTGGGATAATCCTTATGAATCTGTGGAGCGCCGTCCTTCATGGCTTCCAAAACATCTGTAACTACAGGATACTCTTCATATTCCACCTTTATAGCCCTGAGTGCCTGATTTGCCGCCACCTCATTTTCAGCTATAACCGCAGCGACATCATCTCCGTAAAATTTAACTTCATCAGTGAGAAGCAATCTGTCTGCAACGTCCTGATGACTTACATCTGTAGACCATGGGTGTCCTGCTGTAGGGAAGTAATTTCTATACTGTCCAAGGTCAAAACAGGTAACAATCTTAACAACTCCCTCAATCTTCTCAGCCTCACTTGTGTCAACGGAAAGAACTTTTCCGTGAGCTATTGTGGAATGCACTATTTTTGCCACATATGCTCCTGCATCACATAAATCGTCGGTATATTTTGTTCTACCTGTGACCTTGTCAAACGCATCCACTCTGGTGATACTTTTTCCAACCTCCATATTATTTCCTCTCTAAATTATTATTTTTATATTATTTAATTTATATACCTTTATCCTCTTGTAGCGATTGGCTGTGTGTCTTTGTAAGTTGATAAAAATATAAAATTAAAAAGTAACTGTTTTTTGTCCGGATACATATTTTGCTCTCAATGAGCATTCATCTGACAGATATAGGAATCTTTCAAATCTCTTTCTTATATCATCAATATCCTTATTCAATTCCTCATCATTTATTACTAACATATCCGCTTCAAATCCTTCTTCAAAGGCTCCCACCTTTCCGAAGTAACTTCCGGGGATTCTTGTTGCTATGGCAAATGCCTCGGCAAGCTCCAAAGGTTTTGAATTTTTATCTATATATCTCCAATAAAGCTTTGAAAGCCCTATTGCTTCTACCGCCTGGTTAAATATATTCAGTGAAAATCCCGCCGCTATATCACTTCCAAGTCCCACCTTAATGCCTTTATCAAGGAACTTCCTTATAGGTGCTATTCCCGATGACAGACATATATTTGACTGCGGACAATGAGCGACATACACATTTTTCTCCTTTAAAAGTTCAATCTCCTTTTCATCAGAGTATACACAATGTGCCATAACCGTGTCTACCTTACTTTTATTCAGATTACCTCTTTTATTGTAAGCATCCAGATATCCTTCCGAATCCGGACAAAGTTCTCTCACCCATTCCACTTCTTTCGGATTTTCCGATAGATGTGACTGTAAACCGTAAGTATCACCTCTAATCTTACCAAGTTCTTTCATAAGTTCATCACTGCAACTTGGAATAAATCTCGGAGTTATTATAGGTTTTATATTCTTGTATCTGTCTTTACAGATATCAAGCCATTTAATTGTGGAATCTATAGATGACTTTGTAGTCTCAATAAGTTCATCTGTAGAATTCCTGTCCATATTTACCTTACCTACAAAACATTTCAATCCGCTCTCTTCAAGCATATCCATCAACAGTATTGTGGCATCTGTATGCAATGTTGCAAATACTACCGCTCTTGTGGAATAGCTTTTAGTCAGTGCATCAACAAATTTTTTATAAGCTTTTTTTGCATATTCAATATCCTTATATTTTGCTTCCTCCGGAAATGTATATGTATTCAACCAATCCAAAAGTTCCATATCCATTCCAAGCCCTCTGAAAGCAAATTGCGGAGCATGAAGATGCATATCTATAAGTCCCGGTAATATCAAAGAATCTCCGTAGTCTACTATCTCTTCATTCTTTAAAGAATCGGGAAATTCATCTTCCGAATATATTTTTGATATAATACCGTCTTCAACCACTAAAAAGCTTTTTTCTCTTATTCTGATCGTACATTTCTTTGTACAATCCACCAAATTCCCTTTAACTATCATATTCTCCCCTAATAAAAATATGAGGTGCTTTCCATTGTGCATGGAAACACACCTCACTCCACCCACAATTTCTGTGGGCCTATAGTCAATTATTACGGTAATTGGTAGAGACGCTCAACCGATTATGAGCTTATATAAGTCCTCTAATTTAATATTTTTATGTAAACTCTCCAAAAGAGAAACATAGAATATAATTTAAATATCTATTTGATTAGAGGATATCATCTAATTAGGTTTTCGTCAAATTTTTTGCGAAGTTTTTATATGAATTATGCCCTATATTTATTTGAATTATCAATATATATATAAGAATTGTACTATTCTATTTTTATCAATGTATTTTATCAAGTACATAATAATAAGTTTCTTTCGTATCAATATCCAAAAGTTCGTCTTCATTTTCTATATCTACAAATAAAACCTCACAAATATGCGCTTTTATAAGCTTTTTGCCGCCTTCTTCTTCTCCAAGTAAAAGCAGTTCATCAAAATACTCACTGGAAAATATACATGGGTTTCCAAGCCTGTTTTTACATCTTACACTACTTATAGTTTTATTCGATTGTTGAAATTCATCTATTATCTTTGTTATTGTCTGTGATCTTAATAAAGGCTGATCACAGACACCGAATAATACACTTCCTGAATTCTCAATATTTTTCAGTTTCTCCACCGCAAGCTTTATTGAGCGGGATTTTCCAAGCTCAGGTTTACCATTATATATGGTTATAAATCCGTTCTTTTTATAATAATCTAAAATCTCGGTATCCTTACTTACTATTATCTTATTATCAAAGTCATATGCTCTTTTATATATTTTTTCCATATATTGATAGAGCTTAACCCCTTTGATATCTGCCAGAAGCTTGTCACCTCCGAATCTTTTACCTTCTCCGGCAGCCAGAATCACCAAATCCATTAAGCTTTCCTGCCGCTTATTTTACTAAGTATTGCTTCCAGTACCCCGCCTCCTATGGCACTTGCCTTATCAGATACGGTGAAGCAATACTCCCTTTCTGCTCTGGGGTCCACATCTCCCGATTTCATACCTGTCTTTACTTTTACACCGTCTTGTAAAAGTCCTCTGACAATACCGTCAATATTTGCATATACAGGGGTTTCATCACAGTATGCCAACAAATCTCCTGCCTTTACATAGTCTCCGATATTTACCTTTGCCTTAAACACTCCGTCTGCAGTTGCCCTGATGATTCTTTCCACAGTGTATCCGCCTATATTTCCGGGAACTCCCGTATTCGGATAAGCACTTCCGCTCCACAGTACTCTGCCCAGATTATGTCCTCTCTTTGTTTCCACTACCGCATGGCAGTCAACTCCCGCATTAAATCCCGGTCCTACACCTATTACAATATCGGCATCGGTTATTTTGGTGCCTATATTTGTCTTTGCGATAATTGCATCCACTATCACATCCGGCTTATATTCCTTCATAATTTCCCCGCTTGGATCCACTATCACAGGTATACATCCCGACTCCATTACAGTATCAATCATTGAAATATTTTCACAGAGCTTACCTGTTATACCTTCAACACTTGCCTCACCTGTATAAACGGCAGGTGAGAATGCAACCGTTCTTCTTACCGTAGTAGGTACGGCGATATCAGACATTACTATATCAAATCCCGATCTGTACAATCTTAAAGCAATTCCCGTTGCCAAATCTCCGGCACCTCTTATCCAAATCTTTTTGTCCATCATAAACCTTCTCTCTAGACTAAAAATTCAAAATCACAAAACTCTCTGTTATTATTATATGATGTTATTGAAACCTTGAAATTTTTAAAACCGTTTGCTTCACAGAAAATCTTTATATATTTTTCTATCTCTAAAGCCTTCTTTACATCTTCTTCAGTGTCGGTTTTATTTATAATAAATAAAGTTTTTCTGTTGTTTACACCTTTAAACTCCGCCCTTTCATCTGTAAGAATCTTTGCGGCATCTTCCGTACTGAGAACATGATTCTCATCCCATCCGAAAAGCTTAACAGCTCTTTCATACCTGAAGCATTTTTCACTTATCTTTTTTCCGACAGCATCAATACCCATACATACTATGCAAATATCGGTATTCTCAGGTATTACAGGCTCCCCTTCTCTTGGGATTTTTATAGGTAAGCGCTTTGCTCCGTCAGCCTCAACCAATACTATATCGGCATATTTATTAAAATCCCTCACCTCTATTATATCAAGAGATGATAATTTTTCACCTACATCTTTTCCTATAACCACAGGTTCATCCTTAAACTCAACTTTTTCAAGCTCTTTTGCAGAATCTATTTCAATATATTCTTCCGGCTTTATTATATGAGTTGTTGTTGTTATAACAACTTTTTTGCCTTTTTTGGCAAAATATCTACCTATATAAAACATGGTGGTGGTTTTTCCACCACCACCAACTAATGAAATTATCATTTATTGCATACCTACCAATTTCTTTACATCCATATCCTTCGGCAATACGAAGTTTAATAACATTGAAAGTACAAATACGCCCGCTACGGAGTTACCTGCAAAAATATCTCCTATAACCTTAGGGAAATAATCAAATATGCCCGGTGTCTGAGTAAATCCTATTCCGATACTTATAGATAAAGCCGCAATTATTGTATTCCTTTGAGTGAATCCGCATTTCCCAATCATATCCATTCCACTTACCACTATAGTACCGAACATCACTATTGTACATCCACCGAGTACAGGTTCCGGTAATGTTGAAAAGAATGCACCTACTGGTGGGAATATTCCTGCCAATATAAGGATCAATGCACCAAACATAATAGTAAATCTGTTTACTACCTTTGTCATTGCAATAAGACCTACATTCTGTGAAAATGATGTTATAGGCATACATCCAAACACACCTGATACAGCACTTAAGAAACCGTCACATGCAAGTGATCCCGATACTTCCTTCTCTGTAATGTCTCTGTCAAGTCCGCCTGCAACAACCGCAGTGGTGTCACCGATAGTCTCTGCAGCAGATACCAAGAAGATTAGAGCAACAGACAAAATTGCACCGGGATTAAATATTGGCTTATATGGCAATACTCTCGGCAATGCAATAAATCCCACTGTATTTATTGTTCCGGTAAAATGCGAAAAATCTACAATACCAAATATAAGAGAAATTATATATCCAACTATAAGACCGAACATTACGTTTAGCTGCTTCCAAAATCCCTTTGCAAGTGAACTGAATGCTATACATGATACAAGTGTAATAAGTCCAACAAGCATATATTTTGGAGCACCGAAATCATCAACATATCCGCCTCCGAAACTTTTTGCACCTACTGCAAGCAGAGAAAAACCTATGGTAGTAACTACACAAGCCGAAACTATTGGTGAAACTATCTTTTTCCAATACTTATAAGTTAATCCGAGACAGCCTTCTATACATCCACCGACTATTATCGCACCAATCGCTGTTTGATAATTAAAATTAGTACCTATGTAGCCTAGTGCCTGCACAAAGGTAAAGCTGACTCCCATTACAACCGGCAATCTTGAACCAATTTTCCATACAGGATATAACTGTACCAAAGTTCCAAGGCCCGCTATAAACATGGCACTTTGCATGATTCTCGCAAGCTCCACTCCACCAATCTTATCAGCATCACTTCCAAGTAACTTTGACGCACCACATACTAGAAGTATAGGCGCCAGATTTGCAACGAACATGGCCATAACATGTTGCAGTCCGAAAGGTATTGCTTTTGCCACAGGAACTCTTCCGTCCAATTTGTAAATATTATCAATACTTACATTTGAACTACTTGTCTTTTCACTCATTTTAATCCTCCTTAAAAAAGACATTTATTTTTACATCTCTTAGAGATGAAATGTACTAAGGATCAATATTTAAATTTCTTATTGTTAAAAAGATATCAATAGAAAAGGTTTAAATACGCATCAGATATTCTCTGATGCGTCAAATATCTACATATTAACTGTTTAATTATAAACTTTCCTTTGGTATATTTAATAAAAAATATCGTTATAGCTTTTATTTTTTATATACTATCATTTTTTCTTGCAAAAATCAATCTAAATATTATTTTTTATGAGCAAATCATACTATTTTTCAGACTAAACATGTTAATAATTTACATATTTGTTTAACACTGTTTATTATATAGTTTTAATGCCAAACCTTACTTGCCTTATCATACAGAGGATTTTCTTTCTTAATCAAGTTATCTATCAAATCCGCCGACTCAAAAGGAACACACCATGCCAAACCGCAACCTGAGGAAAGTTCTTTCGGAACGGGTATCAGCCTTCCCGGTACATTTTCTTTTGCACACAGACTTTCAAATGCCATTGCGGCTGTGGTGGTTTGAAATGTCACTATATATTTCCAACTTTTTTCTCTCATTATTCTTCCACTATTTCTTTTATCGCTTTTATAACGGCATCTATTTCTTCCTCGGTATTAAAATATGAAAACGAAAATCTTGCTATTCCCTCGTCCACTGTTCCAAATGCCTTATGCACCAAGGGCGCACAGTGAGCACCCGCCCTTATCGCTATATCATAGTCCTCACCAAGATAATCGGCCAGATCTCCCGAATGGATTCCGTCTATGTTTAACGGCAAAATACTCCCATGCCTTATAAACTCGGGTTCTTTTTCAAATTCAGAACAATCCGTATAAAACTTTATACCTTTTATATTCTTTACACCATCATAAAGCCTTTTTAACAGATGCATCTCTTTTTTATGTATATTTGTTATTCCGACTTCATTTATAAAATCAATTCCGGCACCAAGTCCCGCAATACCCATAATATTTAATGTACCTGCTTCAAGCCTTGTCGGATACTCATCAGGCTGCTCCTTATTAAAGGATTGCACACCGCTTCCTCCTACCTTAAAGGTATCTATCAAAATATCGGAATTTATAACTATACCGCCTGTTCCTCCCGGTCCGAACAGTCCCTTATGCCCCGTAAAGCAGAGGATATCTATCCCCGTTTTATTCATATCTATCTTGATATTTCCGGCACTTTGAGATACATCCGCTATAAAATACAGATTATTCTTTTTTGCTATTTTCCCGATATACTCTATATCCGCTATTTCACCGGACACATTTGATACATGGTTTACAATTATAGCCTTTGTATTTTCTTTTATATGCTTTTCAAATTCATCATATTTTAATTTTCCGCTTTCATCTATTCCGATAAAATCAATGCCTATATGCTTGGTTTTTTCAAGCTTATAGAGCGGTCTAAGCACGCTGTTATGCTCCGTTACCGTACTTATTACATGATCTCCACTGCCAAACAGTCCGAACAATACGATATTTAAACTCTCTGTAGCATTGGATGTAAAAATCACTTTTGAAGGGTCGCCGCTTCCGAAAAATTTTGAAATTTTTTCTCTTGTTTCATAGACCATTCTACCTGAATCAAGCGCGGCCCTGTATGCACCTCTTCCGCTGTTTCCATAGGATGTAAGCGCATGGTTTATAGCTTCTATTACATTTATCGGTTTTTTGAATGTAGTGGCGGCATTATCCAGATAAATCATTATGGTCTGATTACAAGATCGGCTTCCATGAGATAACTTACAATATCATACATATTTGTCACCTCACCTACCAAAAGCTTCTCACTAAGTCCGTAATTGTTAAGGCATGCACCACATGAATAGATTTTTGCACCTGCATTCTCCAAAACCTTCAAATCTTCAATACTTGCAGAACCCTCTGTAGTAATTCTTACACCTGTATTGTAGAACAGGATTTTTGCAGGCGGTATATCCTGTGAACTGAGAGCATAGATAAAGCCCTTTAAAAGAGTCTTACTGAACTCTTCATCACCGTCGCCCATCTTATCGGAATCTATTACCACAATTGTTTCTTTTAATTTTATTTCATCAGACTTTACTGCAGTCTTTGTAACAGGTTTAGCCTCGGAAGCTTCTCCACCGTTTACATTGACGGTAACGATATACTCCGTATTTGACTTTTTCTCAAAAGATGCCTCGTACTCTTTTTGCTTTGCCATCTTTAAAAGATTCTGTACCGCAATCTCATTATCAACACTTACCTCTACCGCTCCGCTTCCGCCAAGTTCTCTTATCGCATTCTTTGTCTTAACCACCGGTATCGGACATGCATCACCTATCGCATTTACTTTAATCATATTTTCCTCCTATTTATAAGCTACTTTTATAGCTGTATTTTCTTTTTCCTTTATTTCTCCTACTATTGCGACAGGCATACCTGCCTCTTTTAATTCATTTAAAAGTGCATCCGCCTCCTCTTCTCCAACAGCAAGCAAAAGTCCGCCTGAAGTCTGAGGATCAAACAGTATCTCTTCCATTGCAAAAGGCACATCCTCAAAAATCACATTTTCACCGACATGATTTCTGTTTCTCTGTCCTCCGGCAGTGATGAGGAATTCATCAGCCAAAGCTTTTGCTGCTTCAAATACCGGAATCTGTTTTGCATAAATTTCACAGGACTTATCATCACCCATCATTTCCATAAGATGCCCCAAAAATCCGAAACCTGTTATATCGGTGCATGCATGAATATCGTATTTTTTTGATATATCACAGGCATATTTATTTAAAGTCCTCATAGAATCAACAGCTTCATTTAAGGTATTCCCATCCGCTTCACCTATTCTTGCTGCAGTACATATAATCCCCACTCCAAGTCTTTTTGTAAGTATCAGTCTGTCTCCGGGTTTTCCGGTATTATTTGAATAAATCTTCTTAGGATTTACTATCCCTGTAACACTGAGACCGTATTTTACATCAGTATCATCTATTGAGTGGCCGCCTGCAAGCACACCGCCTGCTTCTTTTACCTTTTCAAGTCCGCCTCGCATTATTTCTCCAAGGATATTTAAATCACTGCTTTGCGGAAAACATACTATATTGAGTGCTGTCTTTACCTCACCGCCCATGGCATATATATCACTTAAGGCATTTGCTGCCGCTATCTGTCCGAATGTGTACGGATCTTCCACCATCGGCGGAAAAAAATCAAGTGTTTGAACAAATGCAATGTCATCAGTAAGCTTATAAACCGCCGCATCATCCTTTGCATCAAAACCCACCATTAAATTTTTGTCAAAATTTTGCCTCGGCAATCTCTCAAGTATATGGCTGAGTATTCCCGCTCCAAGCTTTGCGGTACAACCTCCGCCTTTACAGTAAAGTTTTTCCATATTGCCTCCTAATATATAACTTATCTATATCGTCAATATATAAACTAATGACTATTATAACCCCTTTATATTGATTTTCGCAATCAAATCAGGCAAAGATTTTATATAATGTAACATTCGTTAACAAATGAAAGATTTATGTAATATTTAAATCAATTGAACAAAATTTATTTATATGTTATAATTTTAAACCATAGTGACTTTAGTTTACTAATGTATTCTTTTTAAGGAGGAAATATGCATTTAAAAAGATTTTCAGCTGTATTTGCGTCAGCATTGATGATTTCTTCAGTATTATCATCCAACGTATTTGCAGCAACAATAAGAAGAAATGTCACAGCCGGCTCGGTAGCTGTAGAAACATCAGCACAGACCGAAACAGCTGAAAGTACAGAGGCTGCAACTTCTGCAGCTACAGGTGAGGTGGTATCTACAAACGATTATATACCTTCCACCATCAACAATGTAAATATGCCTGAAAACCTTGACCTTGACAGCGTAGTTGCCAATGCAGGTCTTGGTAATGTAGGCAACGGAAATACAAATCCCGAGCCTGTACTTGGTGAAACTCAGATGGTTCACTTCGGACTTTGGAATACTGCAGATCAGGAGATCTCAGGTGCCGAGACAAACACAAGTGCTTATGCTTATGCAAAAGACGGTTTTAACAAGCTTTATCTCAATCATTCAGGTATAGGTAGATATTACTACAGAACCTACAATATGAACTCAGGTTGGTCAACATGGATGAACTCTAAGGAGACTGCACCTATTACAGATCCTGCAAACAAGGTTCAGGCTGTTCAAATAAGAGTAAAAGGATATACAGGTGTAAGAAGCGACCTTTATTACAAGGCCGTTTTAAATGACGGAACCGTACTTGACTGGGCTAAGAACGGTCAGACTCTCGGTACTATCGGTACAGACAGATATATAGTAGCTCTTAAGCTTACACTTTGGGACAAGCAGACAGCATTCACAGAGCCGACAAAGGTACTTATGGAAGCTCCTGTTTATGAAGGAACTTATGTAGATGCCAACGGTCAGGTTCAGTATTCATCAAAAGATGCCTATACCGGATGGGGATTTTATAATAATGACCAGTACTATTTTAAAGACGGTGCAACTCAAAAGGGATGGCAGTATATAGACGGATATAAGTATTATCTTGATGAGAATACAGGTGCCGTTGTAAGAGATCTTGAGCCTGTTATGGGATTACAGGATTCTTATGAGATTAAGTACAATAAAGCAACAATGACCATGTACATCATGGCTAAAGACGGTGCAAACGGATATATAATTCCTTACAAGACTTTCATGTCAACTGACGGACCTGCTACACCTATAGGTACATTCAAGACATATGTTAAGTACAGATGGAAAATAATGCATGACAATATCTATTGTCAGTTCCTTTCAAGATTTAAGGACGGATATATCATTCACTCACTTATCTACTATGATAAAGCGGATTCAAACAGACTTGACGCATCTACATACAACTATATTGATGATGCAAGATCTGACGGATGTTTAAGACTCCGTGCAGGTGATGCGGCTTGGGTATATTACAACACCAAGATGAACACACCTGTTATAGTTTACAACGATCCTACAAATAAGGGTCCTGTTGAGAAGGACGCTATAGAGCAGCCAATTCCTGCAAACCAGACATACGATCCTACAGATCCTATAATGCAGGGAAGATAATTTAATATATTAATTGTGAGCGGTGTGAAAGTATTTTACATCGCTTTTTTATTTATCTGTTTTTTGGACAATTTTTACTTGTTTAATATGAATTTTTCTATTAAAATAATAAGTACAGAAAGTTTTATTCAACTTTGACGGATAGATTTTCGGCAGAATAAAACTATGTTCGTGAATACTTTGTCGAAAATTCTTTCCAAGGCATCTATGTTTGTGTACAGAAAGGAGTTTTTTATGGGTGCAAATTGGATCGTAACAGCTGTCGTAATAGTTTATTTGATTGCCATGCTTTTTATAGGCTGGTATTCCTCAACTAAAATCAACAGTAACACTGACTTTATGGTTGCCGGAAGGCGACTGGGACCTTTTCTTATGGCAGGTACTTTAGCCGCAACGGAGATAGGAGGAGGAAGTTCGTTAGGAGTTGTCCAAAACGGTATGTCAGGATACGGCTTAAGTGCTGCCTGGTATATTATTACAATGGGAATCGCCTTTGCCATCCTTTCTTTTATAGCACCTAAGTTTCGTGCCGCTACAGTAAAAACAGTTCCGGAATATTTCCGCAGACGATATGGCAAGGAATCGGGATTTGTTACGGCAATTATTATGTTGCTTCCTCTTATAGGGCTTACAGCAGGACAATTTATAGCTTCTTCCGTAATTTTATCCACTATGCTTGGAATCAGCTATAAAGTTTCGGTTATTATAGTAGCCGTTGTCGTAACAATTTATTCAATTATGGGTGGACTTTGGAGTGTAACATTAACCGATTTCGTTCAGGTATTTTTAATTATTTTAGGTATGCTTGCCGCGGTTCCTTTTGCTCTTAACTACGCAGGAGGATGGAGCGCCGTTGTTACAAATGTTACACCTGAAACAATGAATCTTTTCTCAGGATATGATTTATTCGGTATTATTTCACTTGTAATCATGTATGTCGGAACATTCTCCGTCGGACAGGAAGCAGTTTCCCGTTTCTATGCGGCAAAGAACGAGACCGCGGCTAAACAGGGAGCATGGCTTGCAGCATTGCTTAATTTCATTTATGCGTTTGTTCCTACAATACTGGGAATTATCGTTTTGGCATTAATTAATATGGGAAAATTCTCAGATAAGGACTTTGCATCGGTTGGCGCAAGATATGCTCTACCTATTCTTGCTATCCGTACCATGCCTGCCATCGTCTGCGGACTGCTCTTCTCAGGAGTAATTTCAGCTACAATGTCAAGTTCGGACTCCGACCTTTTGGGTGCAGGTTCTATATTTGCAAATGATATTTACAAGATTTATATTCGTCCGAATGCAAAGAGTTCGGAAGTTATGAATGTAACTAAGATAACTATGATTATAGTCGGATTCTTATCTCTTTTGATTGCATTATTTAATACAAAGAGTATTGTATCAATATTGATGTTCTGCTTCACTTTACGTGCCGCCGGCTCTTTCTTCCCATATGTAATGGGACATTACTGGGCAAAGGCGTCAAAAGCCGGTACTATTGCTTCTCTGATTTTCGGAACAATTGTTGTGGTTTATCTTGAACAATTTTCCAAGGGATACCTTTTCGGAATCCACTTCTCTCAGGCAATTATACCCGGACTTGTGTTTGCATTTATCGGTTTTGTAATCTTCTCTATCGCTTTCCCGCCGAAAAATCCGGGAACAGAGCTTTTAGAAGAGGAAGACGATTAATATATCCGTATATTTTAAAAGAGGGATGTCATTGCGACATCCCTCTTATTTATTTCCTAATTTGTTTCCTGTCTGAACTCTTCCCAGAGCTTGTTGTGAAGCTCATTTGCCTCATCACTGATATTCTCTATCAGCTCTCCGCCCTCAATAAGTGAAATCTTATCCTCAGGGAATACTATAAGGTCCTTCCAATCGTCTGATACATAGCTTTCAGCAGCTTTGTTTGTAACAAAGTATCCGATGTACTCAAAGCACTTTGCAGCTACTTCAGGCTCATTGATATACTCAAGGAATTTGTATGCAGCCTCGGCATTCGGTGCATTTGAAGGAATAAAGCTTCCCATTACTCCGAATCCAAGTCCTTCTTTAGGATATACAACTTTTAAATCAGGATTTGCTTTGATTGCCTGAGTTACCTGTGATGTATACATAAATGCCGCTCCAACTTCACCGCTTAAGAGATAATCCTGAAGATTATTGTCATTTATAAGACGTATATTCGGCGCTAAAGTCTTTAACTTATCTCCTGCTTCCTGTATCTGAGTAAGATCATTCGTATTAAATGAATATCCGAGTGATTTCAAAGTAATACCGTCTATTACTCTGTAGTTTCCGATAATACCTACATTACCTGCAAGCTCAGGATTCCAAAGATCGTTATAGCCTTGAATATCCACTTTCACAGTCTCAGGATTATATACTATCAAAGGTATACCTGCACCGTAAGGCATTGTATACTTATTGTCAGGATCATAGAACTTACTTTGGAATAAAGGATTTATATTGTCATATGTAGATATCTTTGACTTATCAAGCTCCTTAACAAGTCCTTCTCCTATTGCAAGCTGGATAATATAATCGTCTGCAACAACGATATCATAATCACCGCCCTTAGTCTCTTCAAGCTTTGCAAGCATTGTCTCATCAAGGTCGAAGTTTGAATAATTTACCTTAACTCCGGTCTTTTCCGTAAAGCCGTCCAATACCTCCTGTGGGAACATTCCGTCCCATGTATACAGATTTAAAGTGGTCCCCTTAAGAGCGCTGTCTGTGGCAGCTCCTGTGCTTTGCTGTGCGGCATCTTTAGAACCGCCTCCACATGCTGTAAGAGCAACAGCCGCTCCCAAACCGAGTAAACCTAATACTTTAGATTTCATTTAATTTACCTCCAAATCAATCTTTCCTTGTTTTTTCCGAAATAAATATTACAAGCACCGTAATCACAAGTATAACGGTTGCGAGTGCATTTATTTCAGGAGTAATACCTGTCTTCATCTTTGTATATATCTTTATTGCAAGAGTATTTACTGAAGGACCGGTCGTAAATATAGATATTACCACATCATCAAAGGACATTGCAAATGATAATAATAATCCGGATGCAATTCCCGGCAAAATATATGGTAATGTTACATCTCTGAATGTTTCAAACTCACTTGCCCCAAGGTCTCTTGCCGCCTCCTCAAGCGAAAGATCCATTCCCATAAGTCTCGCCCTTACAATCAAAAATATATAAGGTACACAGAATGAACTGTGTGCAATCGTCATGGTTACAAAGCCGAAAGGCAGGTTCATATATGAAAATATAGCCATAAAGACCATTCCGAGAATAATCTCGGGAATCATTATAGGCAGAGATGCAAAACCGCTGATGAAATCATCAAAAATAAGTTTTTTCCCTCTCATGGCAAGAGCCGCACTGACACCAATTACAAGTGAAAGCATACATGTCAACACCGCCAGTATTATACTGTTTAACAATGCTTTCTTTATATCACCGTCATTAAAAAGCATCTTATACCAGTCGAGAGAAAATCCTTCCCATACGCTTGTAAGCTTGGATTTATTAAAGGAATAAACTACAGTGAGTATAATGGGAAGATAGTTTAAAACAGTTACCAGCCCCAAAAATATAACGGCCGCTTTTGATACCTTTTTCAAAATAATCCCTCCAATTCTCCTGTACCCGAAACCTTCTTATAAAGTCTTAAGAATACTATGGTAAGTAACATAAGTATTACACTCAGTGCCGCCGCAAAAGGTATATTTCTAAGCTTTGTAAGCTGCTCCACTATAACACTTCCGATAAGAACTATTTTATTTCCTCCGAGTATATCTGAGATATAGAAAAGTCCCATACTCGGTACAAATGTAAGTACCACACCGCTTAGAAGTCCCGGCATTGTAAGTCGGAGTGTTATTGTGAGGAATGATTCAAGCCTGCTTGCCCCCAAATCTCTGGATGCTTCTATCAGGCTCCAATCCATTTTTTCCACACTGGAATACACTGAAAGTATCATAAAAGGCAGTAAAAAATATACCATACCTACAAGTACGGCAGGATATGTATACAACAGTTTAAGCGGAGTCTTTGTAATGCCCAAAAACATTAAAAGTTTATCAAGCACACCGTTACTTCTAAATATTATTATCCATCCGTTCAACCTGATAAGACCGCTGGTCCAAAAGGGAATCATAAGAAGCATCATCATTCTTCTCTTCCATCTCTCACTGAGTCTTCCCATAAAATATCCGAAGGGATATCCTATCAAAGTAACCAAAACGGTTGATGCTAAAGCAAGCTTAATGGATTCCAAAAATATATTTAAGTAAAAAGGATCAAATACTTTTTTATAGTTTTCCAAAGTAAATGTAAAATCAAATCCCCAGGTCTTTGCCTTTGTCAAAAAGCTGATCAGAACCATATAGGCCAGAGGCAATATTACAAAGAGGATTGTAAAAAGATATATCGGTATTCTTAGCAGATATTTGTTAAGTTTCTTATTTTTCACCTTGAACCTCCACCATATCTTTTTTATCCCAGCCTATGCTTATAGCATCGCCCGGATTCAGATTGATATTCATGCCCATATGTGAAGAAGTAATCTCCTGATTATCTTTCAATCTAACCTTTACTTTTGAAAGACCTGCGGTAAAACTGTTTTCAATTACTATACCGTCATAGTCACCTGCTCCAAGCCTTACATGTTCAGAACGTATTGCATATGTTTTCTCACCGTCTTTATAGAGATTTGCACCGCCCACAAACTCGGCTACAAAAGCGGTTGCAGGAGTATCATATACTTCGCTTGGAGTACCTATCTGTTCTATCTTACCGTCCCTCATAACAACTATTCTTGATGACATATTCAAAGCCTCTTCCTGGTCATGAGTTATATATATAAATGTAATACCGAGAGCTTTTTGAAGCTTCTTTAACTCCATCTGCATCTGTCTTCTAAGCATCAGATCAAGTGCTCCGAGAGGCTCATCAAGTAACAATACACTCGGCTTATTTACAATAGCTCTTGCTATTGCAACTCTTTGCCTTTGACCTCCTGAAAGCTGCGCCGGATTCCTTTTCTCAAAGCCTTCAAGCTGTACCAGAGAAAGAGCTTTTTCCACCTCTTTTTTTATCTCATCTGCAGGTATCTTTTTAAGTCTTAATCCATAGCCTATATTTTTTTCAACATTCATATGAGGGAAGAGAGCATAATTTTGAAATACCGTATTTACATCTCTCTTTTCCGGTGCCAGTCCTGTGATATCCTTACCGTTAAGTATCACCTTGCCGCCATCCGGACTCTCAAGCCCTGCAATTATTCTTATCGTAGTGGTTTTTCCGCAACCACTTGAACCCAAAAGAGTGATAAACTCTCCTCTACCTATATCAAGGGAGATGTTCTTTAAAACATTCTCACCGTCAAAACTCTTCTTTATATTTTCCAGACTTAGTATAGTATCTGTCATCTAAATTCCCTCCTAGGGTTATTTGGCTTTATACAATAAAATATAATACCATCTTTTTTAATATAATTCACTAAAAATATTATTTTATCTCGACTTTACTTTTACAAGTTAAAATGCTAAAATGTAATTACTATTTGAATGGAGCAATTTGTATGAATAATAAGATCAGGACTGACGCGGTAGACCATCTATTTGACGCCATCCTTACACTAAAAGATAAAGAGGAATTTTATATTTTCTTTGAGGATGTTTGCACCGTAAATGAGTTGCTCTCCATCTCTCAAAGATATGAAGTGGCTAAAATGCTACGTGAAAAGAAAACATATTTGGAGATTGCCGAGGAAACCGGCGCTTCTACAGCTACCATCTCCAGAGTAAACCGTTCTCTAAACTATGGAAATGACGGCTATGACCTTGTTTTTAACAGACTCGGTTTATTTGAAAATAATAAAGAAAAATAATTTTGCCGGAGTTTATACTCCGGCATTTTTATATAATTCCAAGTGCTTTTTTGGCAAGTTCATCCGCCATATCATTATACTTATCTCCCGAATGTCCTTTTACCTTTATAAAATCCACATCCACATGCTTTGAAGCATTTTTATAAAATTCAACATAATGCATGGTACCGGGCTTTTTGGCTTTCCAATCTCCGTTGCACCACTTCTCTATACCCTCATAGTCATAAAAAATACTGATACTCTTTATATCATAATCCAGACAATATTGCATGGCCGCCATAGAACCCTGTATCTCACCTGCAACATTTCTCATATCGCTCATATCATCCTTTTCAAACTTTTTTGAAAAATAAAATTCATCATCCTTATGCATTATAACCATGCCATATGAATATGACTTGGTAGTGTCGTCATAACTTCCGTCAACATATGCAAATGCTTCAGATTGTTTCTCTTCGCCTTCCTCTTTATCCTCAACACTCTTTGTTCCGTTTACAAAATCCAAAGCCTCTTCCCTGCTTGTAAAACTTTTATAAGCGGCTCCCGAAAATCCGCTAACTGACTTTTTACATTCATCCCATGTCTCAAAGACACCTGTATTTCTTCCTTTTCTTACCGCATAATATTTCTTTGCCATATATTTACCTGTTCCAAAATATATTTTTCTCTTCTTCACTCAAATTTGCGGCAAACTCCCTTTTTATTTCAAGGAACTGCTCAAAATTTACTACCATTGAATGAAGTATTGCTCTGTCTTCAAATTCCTCTCGGCTCTTTGGAAGCTGTGAGTTTTTCATCTTTTCTTTTACAAAATATAAGTCCATCAGGGCATTTACCGCATTATTTGACTCATGCAGTTTGGGCACAAGATTAAAAATAAGTTCAGCCACATCTCTTGCCTGACTTGGTCTTGTCTTCATTCCCTTTCCCTGATCAAAAATATATCTAAGGGTCATGATTTGAGACTTTCTCATTTCCATATAGTTTATAAAATATTTCAAATCATAGCTTAGTATATTGTCTTTATCAATATATGCCTTTGAGATTGCACTGTCTATCAGCTTATCAAGCGCATCAAAATCATATTCAAGTTTTACCCTGTTATTCTCATCTCTTAGAAAGCCTACCAAAGTATCCAGCATGTACTTTATTTCATTTTCTATTTTTGCCTGATATTCCCTTATATGTTTCAAGTTTCTCGGCATATACATATTTAAAAATATTCCGACGGATGTTCCTATAAGCATCAAAACCGCTTCATTTTTTACAACATCAAAACTCATATACTTCGTTGCCAGAATATGTGTTACCAAGACGGTACATGGTGAAAGTCCTTCATTTAAATCAAAGACCATACAAACCGCTACAAATATGAGCAAGTAGCAAACCAGCGCCCATATATCATATCCGAATAAACTAAATACGACAAATGAAATCAACATAGCCAGAACAAATGCCGCAATTCTTTTTAATGCAATCTTTATTGTGGATTTTTTTGTATCCTGTATACTCAGTAAGGTTATAATACCTGCCGATGCACTGTAGTTTAACCCGAAAATTCCGGCAATAAATATTGCAAGTCCTGTTCCGACAGCAATTTTTATTACTTTTATCAGATTTATATTTTTAAAATATGTCATAGTCCTCCGTTATCTTTTAAAATATAATGCTGTATTCCTCACAAACTTATATAATGCAGGTAAGAAATATTCAAACTTTATAAAAAATCTTTCTCTAAAATCCAGCTCATTATATTCTTTTTTAAAGTCCTTTGACAATATGTTTTTAAAATCTCTTGTATTTACATATGTAAGGAAACGAAGTCTCTTTGCGGCACTTAGCACTTCATCATGAAATCTGTATCCTGAGTCTTCATCATATGCCTTATACATAGCCTCCATATTTTGATAATACTCTTCCTGTTTTCTTTTGTAATCACCGCTAAACTGTGAGGCTGTCCATGAAGTCGGCACTCCCATTCTGTACACACTCATAACCCTGTCGATATAATAGGCATCACCGTATTTTACAGATATTATCTGCATGGGTATATCTCCCACCTTACAGTCAAAATAATACTTGGGCAAACTCTTCATATACTCTGTTCGTAATAAAAGTGAGGCAGTGGGATAATGTGCTCTTTTATTTATAACTTCTTTTGCACCGACTACACAGTTTCCGGTATAAGGTCTTATAAGGTTTGGAGAAAATGTGGCATCCAGATTTTCAACCTTCGCAGCATGAAAGCAAAAGCTTATTTCGGGATGTGCATCCATATAATCCACCTGCATTTGAAGTTTATTATCATCGCACCAGTAGTCATCTCCCTCACACATGGCTATATATTCTCCGCTTGCTCTTGGAAAGTTGTATTTTCCGCTTGGATTTGTAACCCCTTGCGAGTACATATTTTCCTCATGAAATAAGGGCTTTATAATATCCGGATATTGTTTTTCATATTCTCTTATAATATCTGCCGTATCATCTGTTGATGCATCATCATTTATCAGAATTTCTATATCAAAGTTTCTTTTCTGCGCCAAAAAGGAATCTATTGCCTTTCTTATATATTTACCGTGATTATAGGTAATGCAGCATATACTTACTTTCATATTTATACTCTCTTTTTATATTATTTGCAGGTAAAACCGCATAGGGTTTTAAATACGCTTACTTCAATATCATACTATAACATAAAAGTTGATATAAAGTGAGTTTTTATTATCTTTATAAAACTTCAAAACTTGTAGATAATCTACTACTGTGGTATTATTGTTCTCATTGGAGGTGATTATGACCAAGTACACCCTATTGCAATGGATTGCATTTTTTTATATATATTGTTTTTTCGGATGGTGTTTTGAATCCGGATATGCAACTATCAAGGAGAGAAAACTTACAAACAGAGGCTTCCTTCGAGGCCCTTATATTCCTATATATGCCTTCGGCGCTTTGTTTGTTCTTATTATTACAGACAACTTTCATGGGAATAATTTGGAAGTTTACTTTTCAGGAATGATTGCTGCTACAATACTTGAATATATCACAGGTTATGTGATGGAAAGACTTTTCAAAGTCAAATACTGGGACTATAGCGATCACAAGTTCAATTTAAGCGGATATATATCGCTCTCCACCTCTATAGCATGGGGATTTTTATCACTACTGCTTACCGATTTTTTACAGGTAAATGTCTATAGATTTGTATCTAAGATAAATGAGTCAAATTTGAAGACTTCTGTAATAGTTGTGAGTATTATCTTTTTCTCGGATTTGATTCTTTCAATAAAGGCCGCATTCAATCTTGCCAAAGCATATACGGCACTTGAAAGGGCTAAGGTTGAATTCCTTGAAGTCAAAGAAAAGCTTTCATTGATTGCAGACGACCTTGTAAGTGAAACCCAAAATAAGCTTGTAGGTATCAAAGACAGTGTGGCAGGACGTGTGAGCCAGGCAAATGAATATATCTCAAACGGAAGAGTGAGTTTCTCATATTTAAAATCCGATATAGAAAATGCTCTTTCATCACTTTCAAATACGGTTGCTTCAAAGAGTCCGGCTTATCTTGAGCTTAAAATAAAATATGAAGTTGCAAGAGAAAAGGTATCCTTAAGCTTACCGAAAACCGGAAAAATCATGTCATTCTTTATTAGAAATATGATAAAAGGAAATCCGGGACTTAATAAAAAGTACATCTCTCAGATGAAGGAACTTAGTGAAATAAGAAAAAGAAACAAATAAAGTTAAAAGCTACAGGTTTGTACCTACTGTACCGACCCGTAGCTTTTTATTACTCATTTTTTGCTATATCAAGAAGCAGTTCTTTATTATTCAGTTTGGGATTTTCAATTACTCTTTTTAATAACTCTTCCAGAATCTCACCGATTTTAGGTCCTTTCGGTATTCCAAGTTCCATCAGATCTTTCCCGGTAATATCAAGCATGGAGATATCAAAAGCATGATTTTCTTCTTTAATCTTCTCATATCTCTTTTCAATATCATTTATCTCTTCCAAAATATTCGCATTTTTTCTGTCCGACTTGCAAATCTTAATATAGTCCTCAAAGAGTTTTGTACCGAGTCTGTGCAAGGACAGTCTTATATCCGAATCCTTCTTCGGTAAAGGTAATTTCAGTTCCTCTATAAGCAGACAGGTATTTATTTTTGTTGCATTATCAGACTTCAATTCCGAAAGTATTTTCTTTACCGAATTTATATTTTCTACATTTTGCAAAAATACAGTCCAGTACATATGTTTTTCATCACCGATATCTCTTTTGTAAAACTCATAAAAACTTTCATCAAGCTTTGCAAACTCTTTACCGATATATTTATAAAGTCCGCTGCTGTATATATACTTTACATTTTCTGCAAAATTTCCTGAAAGTGTTTTATTCAGCTCTACAAATATTCTCTCCTTGCTGACATTTGATAATAATGAAGCCTTGTCTTTTATTGCATCAAATGTGGCTTTTTCTATTTCAAACCCTAGTTGTGCAGAAAAACGTATTGCCCTAAGCATTCTCAGAGCATCCTCGTCAAATCTCTTATTTGGATCTCCTACAGCTCTTATAATACCGCTGTTTAAATCCTCCTGACCTTTATATAGATCCACTATACCCTTTTTATGTGAATAGGCCATTGCATTAATTGTAAAATCCCTTCTGCAAAGATCTTCAGAAAGACTTTTACTGAATGAAACACTGTCAGGATGTCTTCCGTCCGAGTAGTTTCCGTCTATTCTGTATGTAGTCAGCTCATAGCCTTCTCCGTCCATAAGTACTGTAATAGTTCCGTGTGCAATACCCGTATCAACGGTCTTTTTAAATATCCTCTTCATTTCTTCAGGAAGAGCGTTTGTAGTGATATCCCAGTCCTTAGGCTTCCTGTGAAGCAGGGAATCCCTGACACAGCCACCTACTGCAAACCCTTCAAAACCGTTCTCCTCCAACTTTTCTATAATATTTTCAACGTTTTTTGGCAAATCTATTCTCATTCTTATCTCCTTAGCAAAAGCTGATACCGGGGACATAAGTATATGAATGCTTAAAAACTTAATATTAAAACCGCAGCCTTCTGACTGCAGTCTCTTTATTATTTTAATATGCTTTTCCCCAGTAAACCATCTTTGTAGCCTTCTTGCCGCAACAAACGCATACATCGCTAAGCTGCTCCTGTGCCTCAGGCATACATCTTGATGTGGCTCCTGCCTCTTCCTTTATCTTGTCCTCACAAGCTCTGTCACCGCACCACATAGCCTTGATAAATCCCGGCTTGTTATCTGCAATATTCTTGAACTCTTCCATAGTTCTTGCCTCATAAGTATGAGCTTCTCTATGCGCAAGGGCTGTTTCATACATATTTGTCTGAATCTTTTCAAGGCATTCCTTAACTTCACTTTCAACATTTTCAAGTGATACGAAGATCTTCTCACCTGTATCTCTTCTGACAAATACGCATTGATCATTTTCAATATCCTTCGGTCCGATTTCAATTCTAAGAGGTATACCTCTCATCTCAGACTCGGCAAACTTAAATCCCGGGCTCTTCTCGCTGTCATCAAGCTTTACTCTTACACCTGCAGCATACAGTCTGTCTTTAAGCGCATTAGCCGCCTCAAGTACACCTTCCTTATGTGCGGCTACAGGTATTATATTTACTTGAACAGGTGCTATATGAGGTGGTAACTTAAGACCTGAGTCATCACCATGTACCATTATAACAGCGCCTATTATTCTTGTAGTCATACCGAATGAGGTCTCAAAAACAGGCTTGATTTGATTGTCCTTATCAGTAAATGTTACATCAAATGCCTTTGCAAATCCGTCTCCGAAGTAGTGGCTGGTACCTGACTGTAATGCCTTACCGTCATGCATAAGTGCCTCTATGGTATAGGTTGCCTCGGCTCCGGCAAACTTCTCCTTATCGGTCTTTATACCTCTTATAACAGGTATAGCCAAGTCCTTTTCAAAGAAGTCCGCATATACTTCAAGCATCTGTACCGTTCTGTCATGAGCTTCCTTGGCTGTGGCATGAACAGTATGTCCCTCCTGCCATAAAAACTCTCTTGAACGAAGGAAAGGTCTGGTTGTCTTTTCCCATCTTACTACAGAACACCACTGATTTAAAAGCTGCGGAAGATCTCTATAACTCTTTACAACCTTTGAGTAGTAGTCACAGAATAATGTTTCCGATGTAGGTCTGACACAGAGTCTCTCCTCAAGCTCCTCCATTCCACCATGAGTTACCCATGCAACCTCAGGTGCAAAGCCTTCAACATGGTCCGCCTCTTTTTGTAAAAGGCTCTCAGGTATGAACATAGGCAGATAACAGTTTTGAATTCCTGTCTCTTTAAATCTTCTGTCTATCTCATTTTTCATATTTTCCCATATTGCATAACCGGCAGGTCTTATTACAAGACAACCCTTTACACTTGTATAGTCAACAAGCTCCGCCTTAAGCACAATATCTGTATACCATTGTGCAAAGTCTTTCTCCATGGAAGTAATTTCTTCTACAAGCTTTTTTTCTTTAGCCATTTTTATTTAATCCTCTATATCTTCTTTTATTTCTTTTTTCTTTCTGATTACCAAATCAGATTCGGCATCATTTATCCTTCTTTTTAAATACAAATATACCACGATGCCTACAATGAATAATATAATAATTAATGCAATCTCAATTATATTTCTTATTAACATTGCCCCTCGATTTTTCTCTTCTCTTTTTATTTATCCATTTAACCGCATTTATCATCGGTAATAATACAATTGCAATCCACCATGCATATGCACCGGCAGCCAAAAGTGTAACACCGTCATATCTGTTAAAGCTTTTATCAGTTGAACCGTTTTCCTCTATACTTTCATCCGCATTTGTTGAAGCTTCAACAGTTTCATTAATAACTTCATTATTGCTTATTTCAGTCGAAGTTTCAGTAATATCAGGAAGGCTTGTGAACGTATTGTTTTCAGTCGCATTATCTGTAATTGTACTATCGGTATTTACCTCAGTCTGAACATTTTTGTCAACTTCAGATTTACTCACACTGTCATTATCATTTCTTTTATGTTTATGACCTGATTTATTTTCCGGCTGCTTTGCAGTTTCAGCCTTTTGCGCGGAGCTTTCGGTTGGTTCTACATTATTTGTCGGGTTCTTAGTGTCCGAATTGTCATTGCCGCTCTGAGAGGCTTTTGTACCTTTTTTTGAACTTTCCGAATTTTCAATTCTTTTCTTTTTTCCCGATGAATGTCCAAAAGACTTATTCGCATTGGATTTTGTGGCAATATTTTTATCCGGTATTGAAGGCTTTGTTCCCTCTCCAGAATCTGAAGGCCTTGTAGGCTCAGGTCTCGGATCTGAGGGCACCGGCGGTACAGGCAGCTTTTGAATAGTCTCATACTGTACATAAAATGTACCGTCCGAAGCGACATATTCTCTTTTTCTTAGCCCGTCCTGCTCATATGTGGGCTCTCTTTCAATTATCCACTCTCCATAGTTGCTTTCATCTATTCCGGCTGAGGTTTCAACATACCCTGCGTTTGAGCCATGTAAACCTCCGTTTTTTTGAATACCTGTCATATCTACATATGCGGCTCCAACAGTTGTCGCATTGCCTTTTAGAACACCTACACCGTTTACCGATATAAAGGCGGTCGTCAGTGCCAATGACATAGCACCCATTGCTTTATATTTTTTCTTCATTTAATCACCCTATTGCATTTTCTTTCATCGCTTCCTTAAGTCCACTGTAGTACTTTCTTCCCACCGGAATTTCCGTGTTGTCTATCAATGTGATTTCCTCATAAGTGAATTTCTTTATATGTTGCAATGAAACTAAAAATGATCTATGCACTCTTAAAAAACCTTTTGTAAACAGCAGGTTTTCAAGTTTTCCTATTGTTGAAATAAACTCAAAACTTTTACTGCCGTAGTACACGGTTATTATCTTTCCTCTAACTTCAAAATATTTTATATCATTTATCGCGATATTCCTATATTCACCGATGCCGGTAAAGAGCATATACTCTTTTGATTTTTCTAATGCCGTTTTAAAAACATCCTTTATTATCTTTACCGTCTTGGCACCGTCAGTCTCACCTTTCACAATATAGTTGAAGGCTCTGACGTCAAAAGCCCCCAACATATGATTCTTTGAAACTGTGATGAATACTATCTCTCCGATATATCCGTTTGAACGAAGTTTTGATGCGGCTTCCATGCCGTCAATTCCCGGCATATTTATATCCAGAAACATTACATCAATAAGCTCAAGTTTATCTTCCACTTCAAATAACATCTGCTTGGCGCTCTCAAACACCTCAAATTCCGTATCAAAGCCCTCCGACTTTGATATATGTGTAGTGATCTCTAACAAATTCTTTCGTTCTATTGGATTATCATCACATATAACTACTCTCATAACCCAAACCTTATATCCTATTTGTTATTTTTTACCTTCTCAAGTAAATTGTTGATTCTGTTTGTAGGTGTCAAAAGACCGCTTATAGTAGAATCATGATTCAAATTGTCGATAATAAGAGCCACATACTTACTCATCTCAACATTGTAGTAATAAGGTTTGCTTAAGAGATTATGTGACTGGTACACTAAGTTTGTTGTAAATATACCGTCGATAATACCGTTCTCATAATATTTATCAAATTTTGCAAAGCCGTTGGTGAACAGTCCGAAAGTGGCACATACAAAGACTCTTTTTGCCTTTCTCTTTTTAAGTTCCTTTGCAACTTCCTGAACACTCTCACCAGAAGATATCATATCGTCAATGATTACAAGATCTTTACCTTCAACATCCGATCCCAAAAACTCATGTGCTATAATCGGATTTCTGCCGTCAACAACCTTTGTATAATCTCTTCTCTTGTAGAACATACCTACATCAAGCTTAAGCATATTTGCAAAATATATCGCCCTTCTCATTCCGCCTTCATCAGGAGAAATAATCATCATATGATCCGAATCAACCTGTAAATCCGGGAAATGTCTTAGAAGTCCCTTTGTATACTGATAAATCGGCTGCACAGTCTCAAATCCCTTTAAAGGAATGGCATTTTGTACTCTCGGGTCATGTGCATCAAATGTAATGATATTGTCAACACCCATATTTGTGAGTTCCTGTAATGCCAGTGCGCAGTCCAAAGACTCTCTTCCGGTCTTTTTATGCTGACGGCTCTCATATAAGAAAGGCATTATAACAGTTATTCTTCTTGCCTTTCCCGCTATTGCCGCAATAATTCTCTTAAGATCCTGGAAATGATCATCCGGTGACATATGGTTTATTTTTCCTGACAGTGAATAGGTCATGGAATAATTACATACATCCACAAGCAAATATAAATCATCACCTCTTACAGATTCCTCTATGGTTCCTTTTGCCTCACCCGAGCCGAATCTTGAGATGGTTGATTTTATAATATAATCTTCTTTCTCATACTCTGAGAATAAAAGTGTATCCTTATGCTCACTTTCTCTCTCCTTACGCCACTCTACAAGGTAATTATTTACTTTTTTTGTAAAATCCTCCATTCCTTTAAGAGGTATAAGTCCCAAAGGACCTACAGGAATAGAATCAATTTTTTTATCTTCGTACAGCATTTTCCCTCCATTACAGCTTTGCTCTAATATCATTTCCAAATAATCTGATATACATGAAACTTTTTCTTATTCTTGAAGTAACTCTCTCACTGTATATGTCTCTCATTTCATCCAGACTGAGATTAGTCGATATTATAGTAGATTTTTCGGTGTTAACCCTACGGTTTATTATATGGAAAAATTCGGTAGTTGTAAAGTGATTGGAAAGTTCCGTGCCGAGATCGTCAATTATCAGCATATCACTTTCATACACCTCTTCAATAAGAAGCAAATATTTTTGATCCTCACTCTTTTCCAACTTAACCTTTACCAGTGCTTCAAAAAGTTCTTTTGCACTGAGATATATTACAGAATAATATCTGTCAAGTAATACCTTGGCTATACAATTGCTTAAGTAGGTCTTGCCTACACCGGTATTACCGCTGAATATAATATTTCTTCTGTCATTTTCGTCGGAAGCAGTATCAACCCCATTTTTGCTTCCGTTTATTTTAAAATATTTGTCCGCAAATTTCTCACAAAATCTTTTTACACCCTCCATATAGGCGGCATTTGTCATATTCTGCCCCGGAAGTATTGTTTTATTATCATAATAATCAAATGAGAAATTTTCAAAATTTTCTTTACTTAATATATTTTCAAGATTTGATTGAGCATACAGAAGTTTCCTTATCCTTAACTGAAGGCAATGACATTTTTTTCCGTCAATATATCCTGTGTCCTTACAGTCTTTGCAATCATATGTTATTTCCATATAATCTTTCGGAAAGCCGGCAGAAAGCAAAAGTTCTTCCTTTTTATTTTTTATTCCGTCAATATCGTTTTTTAAATCATTTATTGACAATTTCCCCGATTTCAAGCTTTCTTTATATCTGGAAACAGCCACACTTCCTGTGGAATTGTTTAATTCCTTCATTTCAGGTATTTTTTCATATACCTCTTCTATTCTTCTGACCTGCGCGGCTCTGTTATTTGCTCTTATATTTTCATATTCTCTCATTATTGCATTATATGAGGAATTATCTATAGCCATATATCTCCTTTAAGCCAAACTATAAATTGTTCAACTCATTTAAAAACTTGTCCTGCATATCGGAATCAATATTGTCATTCCTCTGTTCAAAATTATTGAACTTTGAACCGGAAGCGGTATTTGAAGTTTTCGGAGCCGCCTTTACTTTCTCATCATGTTTTTCATCCTGTGCCTTTATATCTGAAAGTGTACGCACATTCTCATTATGCCATCTTGTAAGTATACCGTCGGCATATGAAAAACTCTGTGATGATGTGTTAAGTACTGTTCTGCTGATGGCTTCGACCACTATCTCAGTGCTGAAACCGTACTCATCAAACCACTTTTTAACAAATCTTAATTCAACCGGTGCCAAAACTCTGTCATATATTCCGAATGCCTTTAACACGGCTTTATTTTCATTGAAATATTTTACATTGTCCTCTTTGGCTTCCTCCACAGTTGTAATACCTTTTTCATGGAATGAAAATGCCACTCTTTCGATATAGTTTATACTCTTTTTACCTTTTTGTACTGAAACTTCCGCTATATATTCAAGTAAGTCCTTTGACATACCCACAACATCATAAAGATATGCCAGCTTTTCAGTATCTGTAGGTGTAAATATCTTTTCAGTATATGTCTGCACGCAGAATACAAGTTCCTGAAAATCTTCATCGCCTTTCAGCTTTGTCAAATCCACCAGACTTCTGTCAGGAAGCTTTGGCGGCTCCGGTTTTTCTTCAGGTATCTCAGCCTTTGCTTCGCTCTCGGAATTATTCTCTACATCAGAATCTTTTGTCGCATCAGACGCTTTACAATCGCTTTCTTTTAAGTCTTTTGCTGCATCAGGGCTTTCCGATTTAACATTATTCTCTTTTAATGTTTCCGCTCCCATACCGGCTTCAAGCATTTCTCTTCTTTTATATACTTCTTTTGCCGCCGTCAGAATACGTCTTGCTTCCTCAAGTTCTTCTTTTGAAGGCATTCCCTTTGTAATAAGAACTTCTTCAAAGTCGTCGCCGTTTCCAAGCTTACCTATATTCTCAGCCTTTTCTATCAGCACTCCGCTCTTGCACCAGTATGCTATAGCTCTTTCAACATCCTTTATAGTAAGTTCAAGGGCATCGGCTATGATTTCGGGATTTATCAGTCTGTCGGCATTTCTCAACATAAAAAGGTATACCTTTATATAATCACCGTTTGCCTTTAGCATGTATTTATCTATAAATTCTGACGGCAAACTTACAATGCTTGTTATATCTGCCTTTAAAAATTCGTACTTCATAGCTCTCCCTTTGTCTTAAATCTATATCTTTATAAATTATTTCCCAAGTAAAAACTCGCCCACTCTTAATATATCTCCGGCACCCATGGTAATCAGTAAATCACCCTTTCTAAGCTCCTCCAACAGATAATTTTCTATCTCATCAAAAGTCTCAAAACTTGTAGAATTTCCACCCAGTTCATTTATTCTTTTTGACAGAAGATTTGAACTCATACCGAGATTGTCATTCTCTCTTGCAGGATAAATTTTTGCAATTATAACCTCGTCCACATTCTTTAATACATTGGCAAAATCATCAAAAAATGCTTTCGTTCTGGTATATGTATGTGGCTGGAATACCACTACAAGTCTTTCATGAGGATATCTCTTCGCAATATTTAATGTAGCCGATATCTCACTTGGGTGATGTGCATAGTCATCAACTATTGTGATGCCGTCAAGCTTTCCTTTGACCTCAAATCTTCTGTCCACACCCTTAAACTCCGAAAGTCCTTTTCTTATATCTTCGATACTTACTCCAAGTTCAAAGGCAACACAAATAGCAGCTAAGGCATTGTATATATTGTGGTTTCCTCCTACACAAAGTTTTACATTCTCATATGTCTCTTCTTTATGTACAAGGTCAAATGTCGGATACCCCAAAGCATCATATCTTATATTTGTAGCATAGCAGTCACTGTTTTCTGTTCCGTATCTTACTATATTACCTTCATACCCTTGTGTAATCTCTCTGTTATTTGTAATCTTATCGTTTATTATTATACAACCCTTAGGGCTTGTATTTTTTACAAAATTCTTAAAAGAGTCTCTGATCTCATCCAAATCCTTAAAGAAATCCAGATGATCCTCTTCGATATTCAATATAACACCTACTGTAGGATATAACTCAAGGAAACTGTTGGTATATTCGCAAGCTTCCGTAACGAATGTGTCACCCTTGCCTATATAAATATTTCCTTTTATCTTCTTTACGATACCTCCTACAGAGATTGTAGGGTCAAGCTTTGTATCCAGTAATATATATGACAACATGGAAGTTGTTGTGGTCTTTCCATGTGTACCGCTTATTGCTATACTCTCTTTAAATTTTGACATTACATATCCCAGAAGCTCAGCTCTGGTCATCATTTTTATATTCTTTTCTTTAGCCGCAATAAACTCAGGATTGTCCTTATGTATGGCGGCAGTATATACAAACAAATCTATATCATCACTGATATTCTCACTTTTTTGACCTACAAATATTTTTACACCTCTGTCCTCAAGATCCTTTGTCCTGTTATTAGCCTTTGTATCCGAGCCGCTCACTTCAAAGTTCTTTTCAAAAAGTACTCTTGCAAGTCCGCTCATACTTATACCGCCTATACCGCAAAAATATATGTGCTTTATATCATTAAATTTAATATTTTTCAAAAGATGCCTCCCGAGTTTACCTTATTTTCTTATTTTTTTCTTTCTTACACTATAACCGAAGGTACCAAGTACCTTTGAAAGTCCAATATACTCTCCATGATTATATACTACCATGTCAGCTTTTGTCAGGTCAAATTTGTTTTTTTCATCCATATATTTTGCGTCTACATTTACAGCAACCACTTTTGCTATAAACATATGATGTGAACCAAGCTCAATGATATCTTCAACTTTACATTCAATGCAAACCGGACTTTCTTTAATAGATGAAGCAGCTACCACCTTTGATGGCAACTGCTCTATCTTTAATACTTTCCATTTATCAATATCTCTGCCTGATTTTACACCGCATTCATCCGCTATTTTTGCCAGCTTTTCATTTGTAAGATTTATAACAAATTCTCCGGACTTTTTTATTATATCATATGAATATCTGCTTGGTCTAAGAGAAATATAAACCATGGGAGGATTGGTACATATTGTACCTGTCCACGCCACAGTAACTATATCGCTTCTTCCTTCAGAGTCTGCACAACTTACCATTACCACCGGTACGGGGTATAGCATATTTCCGGGTTTAAAATCAATTCTCATTTTTCTTAAAGTGTTTCTTTATATTTTTTCTTTGAATATTGTTTGCTTTAGCTTTATTGTTATTCGCTATATCGGATTTTTCTCTACTGAATCTGTCTTTAAAGTTTTTATCTTTAAAGTTCTTGTCTTTAAAGTTCTTGTCTTTAGTATTCTTGTCTTTGATAATTTTATCTTTGATACTCTTAGCCGTACCACTCTTATGTGACGGATTTTTTTCCTGCTTATCTTTAGGAGCGAAAGGAACTCTCTTACTCTTGAAGTTTCTTCTCTTTTTCGGCTTTTCACCCAATCTCTCACAGATTTCATCAATAGTCTTTGCCAATGATTTTTTCATCTCATTGACTGTAATATCGGCATACTTTTCATAAAGCGGAACTCTTTCAAGGTAAAGATCCTTTAAACTTTGTCCTTCTTTTAAAGTAATTCCTCTCTCTCTTAAGTCGCCAAGTCTTGACTTTATTGCAGTGTATGAAAGTTCCAGATATATAATAACACTGATTTCTTTTAAATGCTGCATGGCTTTTTCACCATATACCACACTGCCTCCCGGCGATATGATACAATTGTCCAAATCCAGTCCGGCATTTACCTCATCCTCAATTTCTCTGAAACCTTCATCACCATGCTCTTCTATAAGTTCCTTTAAGAGCTTTCCATATTTTTCCTGAATAACGATATCGGTGTCTACAAACTTTTTACCAAGTCGCTTGGCCAAAACCACACCGACTGAAGACTTACCTGATGCAGGCATACCGATTAATGTAATATTAGTTTTTTTCCCCATATCTCTCCTACATCTGTATTCCTATTACAAGACTCGGTACAAGCTGTTTTTTCCTTGATACCACCGAAGCAAGCTCTATTACACCTGAATCATTTATCTCGTAAACGCCTTCTTCGATTCTGAATGACTTCATTACAAGAGCCATCGCACCCGGACCGACACATATAAGTCTTGTTGACTGCTCCAATATATTGGTAAGCATAAAGAACATCATATCCTCTGTGCTGCTTTCATGAAGCTTTACAAGGAATGGCAGGAGTCTGTTTTCAATATCTCTTAACTCTTCCTCATTCAAGGAACTGATCTGTCCTATTCCTATATTAATTTTTCCAAGTGCAAATGTCTTATAATCCTGATGGAAAATCTGCTCATCGGTCTTACCTGTAAGATTGCTTGCCGATGCAAACATCTGGTTTGCATACTTTTCTATATCAATACCTGCAATTCTTGCAAGGTCAAGGCCTGCAGCCTTATCAACTTCCGTACATGTAGGCGATCTGAAAAGTAAAGTATCCGATATAATAGCTGAACAAAGAAGCCCCGCAATCTGTTTTGGAATCTCCACTCCCTTTTCATGGTACATCTGATAAATAATTGTAGATGTACATCCGAGAGGCTGATTTCTGAAATAAACAGGCCCTATAGTCTCCACGGTACCCAGTCTGTGATGGTCTATTATTTCAAGTACATTTGCATGCTCTATACCGTCCACCGCCTGACTCTTTTCATTATGATCCACCATAATTACTCTCTTACCCTTGGCACCGAGAAGGTTTCTTCTTGAAAACATTCCGAGATATTTTCCGTTTTTATCAAGAATAGGGAAATCTCTATGTCTTACATTCGCCATTACTTCCTTTATTTCGTCCAGATAATCCTCATTTTCAAATGTTATAAGATTCTCGGTTTTCATAAAGTAATTTATAGGCATTGACTGATTTATAAGTCTTGCTACGGTAAATGTATCATAGGCCGTAGTAATTATAGTGGTTCCATGATCCTTTGCAAGCTTCTTTATAGTCATGGATGCACCGGCACCCTCACAAACTATAATACAGGCCGCACCCATCTCAATGGCGCAAAGCTGCATCTCATATCTGTTTCCAAGTATTACAAGATCATCCTTTTCTATATAGTATTCCATCATATCCGGATTTGCTGCTGCAACAACTACTTTACCCGAATTAAAATAGGCCTTGTCATCACCGACTACCAAAGTTCCTTCAATGGTTTCTATAATATTTGAATATCTTGTATTTGCTTTTGCAAGTATTCTGCTGTCATATATATTCATATATGAATTTGCAATATCACTGACTGATATTATTCCTTCAAGGTCACCTTCACCGTTTACCGCAGGCAAAGTCACCACATCGCGTTCCTGCATAAGTGCCCAGGCTTTTTTAAATGATATATTCTTATCAACACCCTTTGTATGCTTTATCTCAACATCTTTTACTTGAGTTTTCACACTTTCAGTAAGCTTAGGCGGTTTAACCTTGAAGTAATTAAGTACAAATTTGGTTTCCTCATTGATTTCGCCGGCACGCCTTGGTAAAAACTCCCCCTCTTCAGTTTTGGACTTTAGATCGGCATAACCTATAGCCGCACAGATTGAATCCGTATCCGGGTTCTTATGTCCCATTATCAATGTTCTAAGCTTTGTCATAAATTCCTCTTAATCAAAAATTTTCTCAGGGTAAACTCCCTTATCTACTAAGGCTCTTATTGAATTAACAACAATCTCCTTATCTTCCTTATATGTTACTCCGAACCACTTGTCATGGCTCTTTAATACTTCCACGCTGATTTTGTCTGACTTGATTGCTTCATCTATTACTGAAGGCAATAAGTACTCATTTTTCAACTCATTTGTCATGCTGCCAAGGAACTTCGGAAAACCGTCTTCCAAAATATCAAGAAATTCAGGTGTGAGTCCCCACATATTCATGGAAACAATATCATCAAGATTTACATCTCTTTTATTACCGTTTTCATCTACAGCATTTAATACCCCGTCTTTTACTTCAATCTCAAAGGTCTCTGTCACATCGGCGAGCTTATTGTTTGCATCGACCTTACATACTCCTCTTGTAACTCCGCCATTGTCTGAGAGAGTATTCTTAAGTACAAAGCCTGCCATACACAGATCGAGCTTTTTGCTGTTTTTGTCCATCTTATTTGCCATGTAGTCATATATTACTTTAAAGCCTTCTTTTCCGTAATAATCATCCGCATTTATTACTACAAAAGGTTCATTTACAATGCCTTTTACAGAAAGCAACGCCTGACCTGTTCCCCATGGCTTGCTTCTTTCTTTCGGACATTCAAATCCTTCCGGCAAATCGTTAAGATCCTGAAAAGCATAATCCACATCTATATATTTCTTTACTCTGTCCCCGATGATTTCTTTAAAATCTTTCTCCAAATCATGACGGATTATAAATACAACTTTATTAAATCCTGCTTCCTTCGCATCATATATGGAATAATCCATAATAATCTCACCGTTTGGCCCTACCGGTGCCAATTGCTTTATGCCTCCGCCAAATCTTGAGCCGATACCGGCCGCCATAACCACTAATGTTGCATTCATCTTGTATCCCCCTTATGTTTATTTTTTAGTTATCTTCCGATGAATAATTCGGTGCTTCTTTTGTTATATGGATATCATGAGGATGACTCTCTTTTAAGGATGCGGCACTTATTTTTATAAATTCCGAAGTTTCCTGAAGAGTCTTTATATCCTTCGCTCCACAATATCCCATACCCGATCTGAGTCCTCCAAGCAGCTGGAATACGGTATCTTCCACAAGTCCCTTATATGCCACTCTTCCTTCTACTCCCTCAGGTACAAGTTTTTTAGCATCTGTCTGGAAATATCTGTCCTTACTGCCTTTTTCCATAGCCGCAAGAGATCCCATACCACGATAAACTTTATATTTTCTACCCTGATATAATTCAAAGTCTCCCGGTGATTCATCACATCCCGCAAAAAGCGAACCCATCATACATACATTTCCGCCTGCCGCCAATGCCTTTGTAATATCACCTGAAAATTTGATTCCTCCATCTGCAATTATAGGTATATTATACTCTTTTGCCACAGCATAGCAATTCATTATTGCACTGATTTGCGGTACACCTATACCTGCAACAACTCTTGTGGTACAGATGGACCCGGGTCCTATGCCGACCTTTACACAGTCCGCCCCTGCTTCAATAAGTGTTTTTGTAGCCTCACCTGTTGCCACATTTCCGGCTATAACAGGTAAATCCGGATATTTTTCCTTAATTGCCTTTATACAGTCAATTACGTTTTTGGAATGTCCATGTGCCGAATCAAGTACCACAACATCCACCTTTGCATTTACAAGAGCTTCACATCTTTCAAGTACATTTCCTGTAATTCCAAGTGCGGCTCCGCAAAGCAGTCTTCCTTGAGAATCCTTGGCTGAATTAGGATACTTTATCTGCTTTTCTATATCTTTTATTGTAATCAGCCCTTTGAGATTACCGTCCTTATCCACTATAGGAAGCTTCTCTACACGGGCATGTGCCAGTATTTTCTTGGCCTCATCCAAAGTAGTACCTTCAAGCGCCGTAACCAGATTATCTTTTGTCATACACTCGGATATTTTCTTTGTATAATCCTCCTCAAATTTTAAATCTCTGTTTGTAATAATACCTACAAGCTTTTTCCCTTCCGTTATCGGAACCCCTGAGATTCTATACTTTGCCATCAGCTCATTGGCATCTGAAAGTGTATACTTTGGTGAAAGATAGAAAGGATCTGTAATAACTCCGTTTTCCGATCTCTTTACCTTATCAACTTCCTGTGCCTGCTCTTCAATACTCATATTTTTATGAATAATTCCGATTCCGCCCTGTCTGGCCATAGCTATAGCCATTCTATGTTCTGTAACAGTATCCATTCCTGCACTCATCAAAGGAATATTTAATTTAATATTCTTTGTTAAATATGTAGAAATATCAATTTGATTTCCTATAACTTCTGAATATGCCGGTTGCAATAGTACATCATCAAATGTGATGCCTTCACCTATGATCCTTGCCATGGTTTTTCTCCTTTTTTGCCGGATACACATTGAACGCCTCTGCGATTCAATGCAGTTTCTATTACTTTTTTCTCATTAGTCTAACAAATACAAACTACCGTGTCAATCGTTGTCAAGTATACTTATACCGATATCATTTCTCATATACTTGTTTTCAAAATCCACAAGTTTTGTTGCTTCATAAACCTTTTTTCTTGCATCTTTTAGCGTGGCTGCCTTGGCGGTAATTCCAAGGACTCTGCCTCCGTTTGTAACTATATCAGCTCCGTCCCTTTTTGTACCTGCATGGAAGCAGTATAAATCGTCTCTATCCTTAAAATTTTCAAATCCGCTTATCTTCTTTCCCTTTTCATACTCAAGCGGATAGCCTTCACTTGCCAGTACAACACAAACTGCGGCATTGTTCTCAAATTTAAGCTCGATTTTATCCAAAGTTCCGTCAATACAGGCTTCAAAAACATCTATGATATCATTTTCCATTCTAGGAAGTACTACCTGAGTTTCAGGGTCTCCGAATCTTGCATTGTACTCAAGTACCTTTACCCCTTTATCTGTAAGCATCAGTCCATAGAAAATTATACCTTTAAACTCTCTGCCCTCGGCTCTCATAGCATCCACAGTTTTTTGATAAATATGTTCCTTACAATACTTATCTATTTCTTCAGTATAAAAGGGACTTGGACTGAAAGTTCCCATACCTCCGGTATTAAGTCCCTCATCACCGTCCTTGGCTCTTTTATGATCCTGTGCCGAAGTCATAAGTGCATAGTGCTTTCCGTCAACAAAAGACAGTACGCTGACTTCTCTTCCCTCTAAGAATTCTTCTATAACGATGGTATTTCCGGCATCTCCAAAAGATTTTTTGGTCATCAGCTCCTCTATTCCCGATATCGCCTCAGACTTATCCTTACAAATCAGCACACCCTTTCCAAGTGCAAGACCGTCAGCCTTAAGTACTATAGGGTATTTGACATTTTCAAGATACTTCATGGCCTCTTTCGGGTTACTGAAGTTTTCATATCCGGCTGTAGGAATATCATACTTTTTCATAAGGTCTTTTGAGAAAGCCTTTGAACCCTCAAGTATGGCGGCATTCTTTCTCGGCCCGAATACTCTAAGTCCTTCGGCTTCAAAGCAATCCACTATACCTTTTACAAGCGGATCATCCATTCCGATAATCGTTAAATCTATTTTTTCTTTCTTTGCAAAGTCTGTCAGAGCTTTAAAATCCATAACCGATATTGCCACATTTGTTGCAATATCTTCCGTGCCTGCATTACCCGGAGCCACATAAATTTCCGGTCTTTTTTTGCTCTCGGATAATTTCTTAACTATGGCATGCTCTCTGCCGCCTCCACCTACTACTAAAATCTTCATAAGCTCTCTCCATTTGCAATTTTTTCAATAGCCTCAGGTAAAATAATCCATTCAGCCTCTTCCATTACCCTCTTTTGTAATGACTTTGCATCATCTTTTGCATGAACCTCCACGGCCTTTTGAATTATTATCCTGCCGGTATCTATCCCTGCATCTACAAAATGCACTGTGGCTCCCGTTACCTTAACCCCTCTTTTTAATGCAGCCTCATGAACTTTCAATCCATAGTAGCCTTTACCGCAAAAACTAGGAATCAAGGAAGGATGAATATTTATTATCTTATTTTGAAAAGCTTTTACTATATCCTCCGATATATTTACCAAAAAGCCTGCCAGTACTATCAAATCCGGATTAAGCATTTTCAGTTCCTCAAGCAATGCCTTATTAAACTCATCTCTGTTTGAAAAGTTTTTAGGTGATATACATTTTGCATCTATTCCTGCATTTTTTGCTCTCTCCAAGGCATATGCATCACTATTATTTGATATAACGGCTTTTATTCTTACATTTTTTATCCGTTTTTCTTCTATTGCTTTTATAATTGCGGCAAGATTGGTTCCGCCTCCCGAAACCAGACATACAATATCAAACATAGTTGCTCCTTTATATAAGCTCTATTCCCTTTGTTCCTTTTTCTATATATCCGATTTCATATGCCGACTCTCCTGAAGACTTCAGTGCTTCAAGCGTTTTTGATACATCAGACTTATCAACGGCTATCACCATTCCGAGTCCCATATTGAAGGTATTGTACATCATCTCTTCTTTGATATCACCTGTCTTTGCCATAAGTTTGAATATAGCCGGTATTTCATAGGAGTCTTTTCTTACCACAGCTTTAGTATCTTCAATAAGCATTCTTGGAATGTTTTCATAGAATCCTCCACCTGTAATATGTGAACAGGCTTTTATTTTTATGTTTTTATCTCTTACAGCTTTAAGTGCCTTCACATATATTTTTGTAGGTGCCAAAAGTGCTTCCCCCAAAGTTTTCCCAAGTTCATCATAGTAGGTATCCAAGGCTTCCTTTGTCATATCAAAAACTTTTCTTACCAAAGAAAATCCGTTTGAATGTACACCGCTTGAAGCAATACCTATCAAAGCATCTCCTGCCTTTAAATCTTTTCCATCAATAAGATCGCATTTGTCGGCAACACCCACACAAAAGCCTGCCAAATCGTATTCATCTACAGGGTAAAATCCCGGCATTTCTGCAGTTTCACCACCTATAAGTGCTGCTCCCGACTGTATACATCCGTCCGCCACACCTTTTACAATAGTTGCTATTTTTTCGGGATCGTTTTTTCCACAAGCTATATAATCAAGGAAAAACAGTGGTTCACCGCCTGCACAGGCCACATCATTCACACACATAGCTACACAGTCAATACCTATACTGTCATGCTTATCCGTTAAAAAGGCCAGTTTAAGCTTTGTTCCCACTCCGTCGGTTCCGGATAAAAGAACAGGTTCTTGCATATTCTTTATCTTACTTAAAGAAAACGCTCCTGAAAAACCTCCAAGTCCTCCAAGGACTTCCGGTCTCATAGTAGCCTTTACATGCCGCTTCATCAACTCAACCGCCTTATAACCTGCTTCAATATCCACGCCGGCACTCTTGTAATCCATATTACCTCCAATATACAAAACAAAAACAACTATACAAAGAAGAAAGAACTGAAATTATAGTAATCAGCCTTTCAAAAAAGTATCAACTCCCACATCTTTTAATCTTTTATCCTTGGCTTCCACCTCTTTAGCCATGCTGTCGCTGAATTTTTCAAGTTTATCAAAAAGCTCTTCATTGCTTAAGGCAAGTATCTTTGTTGCAAGTATTCCCGCATTTTTTGCTCCGTTTATCGCTACGGTTGCTACGGGGATTCCTCCCGGCATTTGAACTATAGAGTATAGTGAATCCACACCGCCAAGATCCGAAGTCTTTATCGGTACTCCTATTACAGGAAGCGGTGTAAGTGCCGCACACATTCCCGGAAGATGCGCCGCCTTTCCCGCACCTGCTATTACCGTCTTGATTCCTCTTTTCTTTAAATCTCTTGCCCATGCAAAGAAAATGTCGGGCTCTCTGTGTGCTGAAATGATATTATATTCATATTCCACACCCATCTCTTTTAGGAAATCTCCGGCGGCTCTCATAACATTCAAATCCGAATCGCTTCCCATAACTATAGCAACCTCAACCATACTTACCTCCATTGTGAAAAATAATATTATTGTATAACCAACCATAGGCTTTGTTTTACAAAATAATTTGTAAAACAAAGCCTATGGATTTCTTTATTCGTTCAATATTTCACTGCCCTCAAGCACAAATCTGCCGTCTTTGATAATATAAGTATTTGTACCGTCAGGTTCATTTGTATAGATATCCCCAAGCTCAACCAAAGGGATTGTAATGTCTGTGTGACAATTAAAATATGCGCTCTTGATATCTGTCTTTCTCTTTATAGAGCATTCATTGTCTCTGGCAATAATAGCCTTGCCGTCAGGATTGTAAGAAACATTTTCTTCATCATGTGAATAGCATGTATCTCCGAATGCAAAATGAGGTCCCATTTTTTCAGCAATCAAAATAGGCATTTTTTCAAAAATGTCATACTTCTTAGCTACATTATAAGCCACCACATTTGTACCTATGGCAAACTCGCCCATAGGTAAAGACTTATGTCCCTTTAAGATGGAATCTTCAACCATTCTTCTGTTGTCATCTCTTGTCTCAAAGTTCTCACAGATATAATCCTCTATCATACCGTTTTTTACAGTTATGCAAAGATTCTTTAAATGATATCCTGCCAAAAAAACATCCTTAACAAAAAGTGTACCGTTTGTTCCTTCAAGTACAGGAGATGTAAAAACCTCACCTACCGGAATATTTACATCCGCTCCACAGTTTTCAAAATTAGTTTCCTTGGAAGGATCATTTAACTCATGAAGCTTTATGGTAAGATCCGTCTTATTATTCTTACCTCCGATAACTCTTACAGTGTCGGCCTTATCAAGGGCATCTATAATTTTTTGCTGCGCTTCTTTATATTTGCCGGCATCCAAAGTATTTATTCTTATAATATCATCAAATATATTTGAATAAACCTCCGGCTTATTTGCAATACTTGGAAGAGGCCATGCAATAATACAGAATGCGGTACCTGAAGTATCTATATACTCATCCTGTAAAAGCATCATATCATTTCTGTAATTGTTCATCAAATTATTCTGCTTTTCAACAAATGAATTTGCAGAATTTTTCTTTACAGGCAAAAATTCAGTGTCACCGAATGCATCCATCAATGCAGGACCACCGTAGAGTGCCATATTTTCCTTTATCTCTTCAAATGTCTGCTTGCTTATCTCATATTTTCTGTCAAGATATGCCTTCTTTGTAAAGATATTCATATCATACTTGTGGTCGTACACAAACTGTCTGTTTACACCGCCACTGCAGATGCCTCTATTTCTGATATGTGACATATCGGCAAGTCTGTAAGGCTTTCTGTCAAGCACTACCTCAAAGCCCATATCTTCAAAGAGTATAACGGCTTCTTTTACGATTCTCTCAAATCCGATGCGATATATCAAAGATACAATACTTCTCTTTGAGATATCCTTTTGCATTGCAATAAAACCGTCTCTGTAGCCGTCCACAAAAGTTTTTGCACACAGTCTGACAGTATCATTATCAAGTGAATTAAGGTATTTTGCGGTTTTTATCTCGTTTTCACCGATGTATTCTCCGAATTTAAAAAGATATCTAAGATCGGAAAGATCATCTTTCATAATTATATTATAAAAAAATCTGTTGGAAGTAGTGAAGCTTTCTATTATCTTTTTTCTTGCTGTAATATCAAGATAGTCTGAAGCGTACCAATAAACAGCCTCGGAGACTTCCTTGGCATCTCCTCCCTCAAGGCATATACCGTATACCTGTAAAAACAGCTCCAAAATATTGACAAATCCTTCAAGGTCTCCTTCAAATACTGTTATAAGTGCAGCTCTTACCTCAAAAGAAAGGCTTAAAAGCGGTGACACAAACTCCTTGTCACAAAGCTTCTCCAATACATCCGGATTGTATACGGATGTATCATAGTTTTCCTCTTTTAAATCATAAAAAAGTTCATTTTGAGATATATTAAGTTCTTCAAAGCTTTGCTTTTCAAACTCTCCCGTATCTCTTTTTATTCTTAAATCATTTACTTGTTCCAAAAAGCTTGAGAGTTTCAAGAAAAATTCACCAAATCTGATATCTTTCTCAGATTTTATCTGAGAAATTCTCTCCATTGCCAAATTTATTCTCTCTACTATCAGCCTGCTATCCCAAGAATAAATATCATAAACCATAGTAAAAATAAAACTCCTCCAATTATTGTAGTAATCACCGAAAGTGATTTCCTGGCCGTTCCCTGTTTAAAAGATTTCAGCGAATAATAAAATCCCGCCGCTGCAAACAGAAATGAACAAAGTGCAAAAGCGGATACCTGGGTACTTGGTGCACCCTGATTTTCTATCACTTTTCTTACTGCAAAAACAAGCAGTACCACGGCAACTATATCCATAAACAATGCAAATTTTGCATCCTTTGCAAAAGGTCGTCTCATATAGTCGACCATATCTTTTCTACTTGTAGCAAACTTGACCTTGTCCTCTGCCGATAAAAATATGTCGGAGTCCAAAATATTTTCTTCTCTTCTAAAAGGAATTCCTATTCTCTTTTTTTTAAAAAAACTCATTCCCGTCTCCATATGATAAGTTTAAACAGAATAAAAATAATATATCCCAGAAAGACTCCCAATGTATTAAGTATAATATCGTCCACATCAAAGCTTCCTACATTGGTCAAAAGCTGTATAACTTCCACCATAAGTGAAAACAGACAGCCCTGAATCAAAGTCCTGAAAAACGCATTTTTTCTTCTGCCGATTATCGGTCTGAAAAATCCGAAGGGCATGAAAGCGAGTACATTACCCCCCAGATTCATCACCGTTATCATACCAAGTTTATCAAAATTATCAATATATCTTCTTATCTCAAAGAAAGGTGTGGTATTGTAACCATGTGCTTCAAAAGATATTCCTCTTCCGAATGCCTCTGCAAAAAAGAGAAAATAGCATAATACCAAAAGATATATTATAAAAAAAATCATCCCTATGAATCTAAACTTAGTGCCAAGTTTATTCATATTAAAACTCTATATGTTTCTTTCCTGCCAGCAGTCTTGCTCCGTTTACAATGGACATAACACCTGTAGCAACACCTACAACTATCATTATCACACCGATAGCAATCCCTGCTCCACCACAGAATTTCATAAGTTTATATGTCTTTTCCATCTTTCCTCCGCCGGATTTTATTTTACTCCGTAAATCTTGTAGTAATCATCTATGGCGGCCTTTAATTTATCATCTATGATAATTCTTCCGCCCACTTCTTTATTATAAAGATACTCTACAACTTCATTCATTGTAACGATGGCTGTAGTCTTTATACCGTATTTTTCACTTATCTCCACAAGTGCGGACTTCTCACCCTGTCCTCTTTCGCATCTGTCCACACTTACTACAAGACCGAGTACATCTACATTTCCCTGTGCCTTTATAATAGGCAGAGTCTCCTCGATAGATGTTCCCGCTGTGGTCACATCCTCGATTATAACGATTTTATCCCCGTCTTTAATAGGTGAACCGAGTAAAATGCCTGTATCTCCATGATCTTTTACTTCTTTTCTGTTTGAACAGTATTTTACATCCACACCTTCTTCGCTAAGTGCCATCGATGTTGCAACACTGAGAGGAATACCCTTGTATGCAGGTCCGAAAAGGATGTCGAATTTATCACCGAAAGCACCTCTTATAGCCTTTGCGTAATACTTTCCGAGCTTACTAAGCTGTGCTCCGCTTCTGTAAAATCCCGTATTAACAAAGAACGGAGTCTTTCTTCCGCTCTTTGTCACAAAGTCACCGAACTTTAAAACTTCACATTCTATCATAAAATCAATAAATTCTTTTTTGTAGTTTTCCATAAATTCTCCATTCAAAGGTTTATTTTACCAAACCTATAATCTCGTTTACATCTTTAAATCCGTTATTTTCAAGATATTTCTCAATACCTTCAGCTATCTCAATACTTGCATTGGGATTTATAAAATTTGCTGTTCCAACACTTACCATTGTGGCACCTGCAAGCATAAATTCTATGGCATCCTCAAAAGTAGATATACCTCCCATACCTATTATAGGAATCTTAACAGCATTTGCCACCTGATATACCATTCTGAGAGCAATCGGCTTAATGGCAGGTCCTGACATTCCGCCTGTCTTATTTGCTATTGCAAAGCATCTCTTATTGATATCTATCTTCATACCGGTGATTGTATTTATAAGTGAAAGCGCATCGCTTCCTGCAGCCTCGGCTGCCCTTGCAATCTCTGTTATATCTGTAACATTCGGTGAAAGCTTCATGATAATAGGTTTCTTTGAATGGGCCTTCATCTGCTTTGTAATCTCACTTACACTCTCAACATTTGTACCGAAAGCAATACCCCCATGTGATACATTAGGACAGGATATATTGATTTCAAACATATCCACATCCTCATCTGATAGTCTTTCAACGGTTTCAATATAATCCTCAACACTTCTTCCGCAGACATTTACTATTATCTTTGTATCCTTTTCTTTAAGGAATTTCAAATCTCTTTCAATAAATGTATCAACTCCGGGGTTTTGAAGGCCGATAGCATTTAACATACCTCCATAGACTTCCGCAATTCTGGGTGTAGGATTTCCCTCCCATGGGATATTTGCAACACCTTTTGTAGTCACCGCACCGAGTCTGTTGATATCCACAAGGTCTGCAAACTCTTCACCATGTCCGAAGGTTCCGCTTGCAACCGTCACAGGATTTTTAAACTCCACTCCTGCAATCTTTACTTTTGTATTTATCATAGTTCCACCTCCGAAGCATTAAATACGGGCCCTTCAGTACAAACTCTTTTATTTTTCACTTTGGAGTGGCTGTCAATATCACTTGACTTACATGTACAAGCAAGACATGCACCTATTCCGCATGCCATCTTCTCTTCCAATGACAGGAAACATTCGATATTGTTTTCATCCGCATAGTTCTTTATAGCTCTAAGCATCGGAGTAGGTCCGCAGGCAAGAATCCTTTTTGCACTCAAGTTATTTTCTCTTATTGCATCAAGTACATTACCCTTTGTGCCTATACTTCCGTCTTCACTGGCAATATATACTTTCCCATAGCTTTCAAGTTCATTTGCAAGGAAAGTATCACTGTTTCTAAATCCCAGTACAATTATCTTTTCACCCTCTGTCTGCTTTGCGGTTTCAAGCATCGGAGGTATTCCTATACCTCCTCCTATAAGGATAGTAGACTTTGAATCTGTAGGGAAGCCGTTTCCAAGAGGCCCCAAAACTTTGATATCATCTCCGGTTTTTAAGTTTGAAAATTCCTTTGTTCCGGCATTTTCACCTGTAACTCTGTACACAAGCCTTATAGAGTCTTTACCTACCTCGCATATACTTATTGGTCTCGGTAAAAGCTTTGAAGGGTCCTTTGTATATACATTTACAAATTGTCCCGGCTTTGTGGTCTTTGCTATATCTGTCTTTATCCAAATCGAATAAATATCTTTACTCAGTTCATCCTGGGAAAGTACCTTCCCATTATCCATTATCTTTGTCATTTCACTTCTCTTTATAAAACTCTGTTTATATCTGTTATCATATCCTTTACAGCCGCTCTTGCCGCATCTCCAAACTCAAGTGAAGCATATTTTTCCTGCTTATATGCGGCTATGATTCCTCTTGAAGAATTTACTACAGCACCAAGTCCGTCTTTATTAAAGCATGGCTTTAAATCCTCGGCTGTTCCACCCTGTGCACCGTATCCCGGAACAAGGAAGAAAGTATTCGGCATCTTTTCTCTAAGTATTGCACTCATCTTAGGATATGTTGCACCCACTACGGCACCTACATTTGAATAATTTCCGTCCATGCTCATAGCACCCCATTCACAGGTCTTCTTTGCTACAAGTTCATAAAGAGGTGTTCCGTCTATCAGCTGATCCTGGAATTCACCGCTTGAAGGATTTGAAGTCTTTACAAGTACAAATATACCCTTATTCTCACTGTTACATACATCTATAAAGGGCTTCACACCGTCTGTACCTAGATATGGATTTACAGTTACAAAATCCGTATCAAATCCTACTATTTTTCCGCCCAATACATCACTTACTCCGATATGTGCCTTTGCATAAGCAAGTGAAGTTGAACCTATATCTCCTCTTTTTGCATCACCGATAACAAGTAAACCCTTTTCCTTGGCATACTCGACTGTTTTTTGGTAGGCAATCATTCCCTCTATACCAAACTCCTCATACATAGCTATCTGAGGTTTTACCGAAGGAATAAGATCATAGGTCTTGTCAATTATCTCTTTGTTGAACTCAAAGAAAGCTTCTCCTATAGCCTTTGTAGTTTTTCCGTATTTCTTTATCTTCTCATCCAGTATATAATCCGGTATATGCGAAATAAGCGGATCTAAACCTACACATATAGGGGCATTTGTTTGCTTGATTTTTTCAATAAGTTTTGCAATCATATTTTCTCCTAAGAGCCCTTTGGGCATAATTATGTTTTTAAAAGTATAACACATATACCCGTATTATTTCAATAAATGCACGCTTGGAGATTGCCATGAATATAATAAAAACGAGAGATTTATCAGAAAATATGATAAATCAAATAAATTCCATAGTTGAGGCCCAGGACAAAGAGTATCACCTTCCGCTTTATTTTGATTTCAGTGATGAAAGATGTGTATATTATCTCTGTTATGAAAGCAAAAACCTTATGTCTGTTTCGGCTTTATTTGAAATAGATAATAATATTTATGAGATAATAGCTTTTACAGATGTAGATAACAGAAAAAAAGGTTATTTCAAAGCTGTTTTAGACTACCTTTATACTGATTTGAAAGCCGGTACAGAGCTTTCTTTTATATGCGAAAGAAACTATTCATCTGCACTTGAATGTGCAAAAAAGCTTTCATTTGACTATGAATGTACTGAAACTATGATGGAGCTTGACTTGTCCACATATTCCTGCAATGTGATAACCGATATCGACATTTATGAGGAAGATGATGACATTTTCTATATTTATTATAAGGACGAAGAAATAGGATCATTCAGTTTTTATACTTTTAACTTTGATGTTGGTGATATTTATTTTCACAGTTTTAATATATATGAGGAGTATCAAAACAAAGGACTTGGAAAAATGTCTATGAGAGCTATCCTTTTATTTTTAAAGAATATAGGAAAAACAAAGATTCATTTGCAGCTGCTTTTGGAAAATACACCTGCTTATAAAATATACACAGACTTGGGATTTAACATATCAAGTGAGATAAGTTATTATAAAACATTTATACAGTAGTACATTCTTTAAGTTTATATATTGCCATTTGTATTTATAAATGTTATCATATGTATATATTGATAGTGTACAATCAAATTTATATAAATCTAATATAGGAGGTGTATTTATGTTATATGAAGCAATACAAGGAATTTTTATTCCTTTTATAGGTACATCATTAGGTGCGGCCGGTGTACTTTTTATGAAAAACGGACTGAGCAGAAGTGTCCAAAGAGCACTGACAGGCTTTGCTGCAGGTGTTATGGTGGCCGCATCAGTCTGGAGTCTTATCATCCCGGCTATTGAACAGATGGAAGAGTCCGGTGCAGGCAGGCTCAGCTTTCTTCCGGCATTTATAGGCTTTTGGCTCGGAACTTTGTTCTTGCTGAGTCTTGACCATATAATTCCCCATTTACATATGTATGCAAATGAAGCTGAGGGTAGAAAAAGCAAGCTTGCAAGAACAACTATGATGGTACTTGCAGTAACTCTTCACAACATACCTGAGGGAATGGCAGTCGGCATAGTATATGCAGGATTTTTAAACGGAACTATAGGTATATCTGCAGGGGCTGCTCTTGCACTCTCTCTGGGTATTGCAATTCAAAACTTCCCTGAGGGTGCCATTATATCCATGCCTCTTCATGCGGAAGGAGAGAGCAAAATGAAAGCACTGTTCTACGGTATACTCTCAGGTGCGGTAGAACCTATTGCAGCTTTTATAATGCTTGGAGCATCAAAGATTTTTATCCCTGTAATGCCATATCTTCTAAGCTTTGCGGCAGGAGCTATGATGTATGTTGTAGTAGAGGAACTTATCCCCGAAATGAGTGAAGGAGAACATTCAAATATAGGAGTTATATTATTTGCCTTCGGATTTACAGTGATGATGGCACTGGATGTGGCTCTGAGCTAATACAATAAAACACCTGACATGCCGGTGTTTTTTATTGTATAAGTACAAACTCAATAAACACTAACTCAACTTCAACTACATTCAACTTTTTTCAATAATAGTATCCACTATTACGGCTATAGCAAAAGCTACGTTGATTAAAATAGTCATAGCCGCATATTTATCATGGATATATTCACCGTTAGTTATAACTATATTGGCTGTAAATATAACTGCCAAAACACCTCTGTATAAAGTATGTCTTTTGTCATCTTTATTCTTAATACTCTGCGTATCATTCACAAAAAAAAATGAAAAAAAACAATAAAAACCAAAAAAATGAAAAAATGCTACATAATCAAATACAAATCCTAAAAATCCTAAAAAACCTAACAATCCCAAGAATCCTAAAAATTTTTTAAATCTGTATATTTTTTTATTCTCCAAATTTTCCATCAAAGTCCTCCTTAATTAAATTACATATTTTCTAATATAAGCTTTATATGTTCAGATAAATGAACTTGTCAATTTTACGCATGTTAGCTTGTTATACATTTCTTAATTTTCTACAATGTAGTCTTTTATTTGTTTAAAAGTACGAACTAAAGCTCTACTTTGCCTTAATGCAAGGTCACCCTTTAATACAGTAATAAGCATATAAATCCCCTGTTCAGTAAAGGCATAAGGATTGTACTTAATATTACTCCATCGTCCGGTACCTCTGTACAAGGTGAAATTTTGCACCTTGAAAATTCCTCAACTTCTTGAGTTGTCAGTTAAAACATAAAATCTTCGCCTTCATTTATTATCCTTATTTTCATAATAATTTACAGCGGCAATTATTGCAGATACGCCGAACCATATTCCAAAAACATAAACCGCACTTTTTCCCAGCCTATAAAGGTTTAATCCCTTATATATCCACATATCCATAGGAATAACAATTACAACAAAAGAAATGATATAGATAAGTGTATTTATAAGAAACCTTCTATGCCTTTTTATAAACTCCATACTTCCCTCCTTTATTCCATGCAAACAACATATATGGTAACAACTATATTGTATCACAAACCGAAAATAAAAATCCGGTTTTATATATTAAAAGTATCTTACTTTAAAATAATTAAAAAATAGACTATAATAATCAGACATTCCATATTACATACATATTTATTATATAGGAATAGATTGGAGATTTTATGAAACTTATAGATAATTTAAAACAAAGAAGGACTTACTATAATCTAAACAAAACACTTCCGGTATCAAATGATGAAGTAAAAAAGGTCGTTGAAGAAATCACCGAACTTGTACCTGATGCCTTTAATATGAAGAGTGCTCGTGTACTTGTAGTTATGGATAAGAAACAGGATGAGCTTTGGGATAGAATATTTGATACCTTTGAGGGCAAGGTCCCTCGTGAAAAAATCGACGGATTTAAGGCTGCAGCAGGTACAATACTTTATTTTTATGATGAAGAAGTTGTAGCGGCACTGCAAAAAAAGTTCCCGACATATGCAGATAACTTTCCTGTTTGGGCTAATCAAGCAAACGGTATGTTGCAAATAAATATCTGGACAGCTCTTAGGGAGCTTGGAATCGGTGCAAACTTACAGCACTATAATCCTGTAATTGACAACCTTGTGCAAGAAATGTTTGAAGTTCCTAAGTCATGGAAATCAATCGCACAAATGCCTTTTGGAGGAATCGTAGCAGAACCGGATCCTAAGGAAAAAGAAAATATCTCTAATAGGGTAAGATTTGTTTAAAACCAAATGAAACTTTACATTTATAAAATATGGGGATGTGAAAAAACTCGATTGAGTTTTTTCGCATCTCCCTTTTTGCACTTATTGTGTATAGATGACTGAAATCATACACAAAAAAAGCGCACTTCCCCTACCTCATAGAAATTCTTTTTTTGAATCTATGCGGCAGTTCTGTTTCTTGTCTTTTTTTTCTGATATTTATATAAATTATGGCCTATCGCCACGAGTAAAACTTCCAGTTTGACTGAATGAATACCTCTTCGGACAATTCTCTTGTACCAACGGTCGCTTTTCATAATTCCGAAAGTACCTTCTGCTTGTATCGAACGATTCATTCGTAATAACGCACCGTGGATACTTTCCAGGTTTTCGATTACTTCCTGATGCATAGAAGTTAGTTCCTGATTGATCCGAACGGTTCGATTCTTATCTGTCTTCTTACATTTCTTTGCATATGGACATCCACTACAGTCTTCGCATTCATACAGTTCTTCT